>NZ_JBHZPE010000005.1:0-148491 GCF_042787985.1 Peribacillus sp. YIM B13481 | reverse complement strand
GGAGTCTCGCACTTCCGCTCCAATCAACCTTAAATAGTTTCGTTTTAAAAACAACAATCTTTACGAAAAGAGCCTTACATTTAAAGCAAAAGCCCTTGTCCTTCCTAGCCGGTTTATATTTCCGGCACGTTACAAGAACCGTCCGTACAAGCATCGCCTGTTGCTGGATCATTCACCATTTGCAGCGGATTTTCCTCAGCCCATATTTTTTTCAGCGTATCCAGGAACGCCTCTGTTGACTGTGCGCCGGAGATGCCATACTTGCGGTTAATGACAAAGAATGGAACGCCTGTAATTCCAAGCTGGCTTCCTTCCTGCTCATTCCCCCTTACTTCCGCCGTGAATGCCGTCCCGGAGAGAATGGCTTCAGCTTCAGACTTATCAAGACCAGCCTCTTCGGCTAACTTAACCAATGTAGCATGATCGCCAATATGCTTGCCTTCGGTAAAGTATGCTTTGAACAGGAGCTCGTTCATTTCATTCTCTTTACCTTTTGATTCAGCAAAATGCATCAAGCGATGAGCATCGAAAGAATTCGTTAAAACCACTTTGTCCAAATGATATTCGAGACCCAATTCTTTAGCCTGCTGTGTCAGGTTTTGATTGTTCGCTTCCACATCCGCGTGAGACATGCCGTATTTCTTGGCCAGCATTTCATTTTGAGACATATTGATATCCCGCTCAGCCTCTGGGTTCAACTCAAAACTGCGAAATGAAACCTCTACCTGAGCTTTATTTTCAAATTGTTTCAAAGCCTCTTCGAATCGACGCTTCCCTATATAACAAAACGGACATTGATAATCCGACCAAATTTCCACCTTCATGTAAATACCCCCTCATTTTAAATGCAATCGCATTAAGCACATTATATAATCTTGGGTATCCTCTTGCAAGGATATTACCCTAGACACTCATTTTCAAAATTGGCCAAATCGACTTTTTTCATGAATTCTTCTAATGTATAGCCCTTTAATAAGCGCAATGTTTCCTTTTCGGCCTCATTCATGATTTCCTCCAAAGCCGTATCCAGCTGCTTCCCTACTTCACCGCATTCGCTCGTTTCCATACAAACTAGACATTCCGGCCGTACCGCTTGATACACATCGGCCAAAGTAAGCTGAGAGGCAGCCACCTTCAAGCTATATCCGCCTTCCCGTCCTTCCTTTGTTTCGACGATCCCCGCCGCTGCAAGCTGAGCCATCACCCTTCGTAAAAAAGTGGCATGTGATTTAACCTTTAAGGCGATTACGGAACTTGTAAGGAGCTTTTCGCTTTGTGCGAGCCAAACCAGAGAGTGAATGGCAATAGCAAACCGCGGCGGTCCAATTTGATTATTTCGATTACCTGATGACATGCTTATCCCCCTTACACCCCTATCCATAGTAAGCCCATTATACTATGTTACGTTCTCCCGAACAAATGGACCCTTGGACTTAATCGATTCAAACATATAGGCTAAATGGTAAATCTGTATCACAGGAGATCTTCCATGAAGGAAAAATACCCCTATTTACTCGTCATACTTGGCGCAATACTGTCATCTTAGTTTGGTGTTGGACTACTCTTATGCGGAATCATCTCACTGACGATATCGCCAAAATCGTCAAAGAGTCCTGCTATTATGAACCAGAAGTTGTCTGCAAAAAAGTGACGCTTTTACAGAGTTGGATTTTGCAGCATAATTAAATAAGCTAGGATTTTTCCTAACATATTTTTTGTATGATCACAACATAAGCTGTAAATGGATTAATTCGTCCTTCAAAAGGATAATTCGTCCGTTGGTCAGGATAATTCGTCCTTCATGCAAATAATTCGTCCCTCAAAAGGATAATTCGACCCTTATTCGAATGAATCAACCCTTTAGTTTAACTAAGAAATACAAAAACCAGACGGCATGGTTTTGTTCATCGGCGGCAGCACGCCGGAACGCCTTTCGAATGCTTCTATCAGCCGCACCATCTGCGACTTCCAGATAAAAATCCACGGTTTCCTGTTCATCTTGAACGGCAAATTCCAATCCGGCTGCATAGGAGTCCGGGCATGTTTCCGTTACTTTAGGTTGTGGCTGCACCCCTGTCAAACTGTTGTATATATGGGTGAATGCTTGAAAGTGTTTTATTTCATCTTCCCTTATTTCAATGATTTGTTTCCTCTGTTTTTCATCTAACGCTAATGCAGCCAATTTCTCATAACACTGGATTGCGCTGTACTCGCCATTTATCGCCTTTTCAAGCTGGCGAATCAACTTATCCTGCTGTCTATTCCAATGACCTTCATATATTTCATGTTCATTCATGGCATAATACCTCCCCGTTCTTTATTCCATATAGTATGAAACACAGAGAATCAGGTGCCCATCAGATCATTTTATGCCTTCAAAATATGAACGGAATAGAAGTCTCGCCCCCGGTTTTCATATCTTTGATTTTTATGAGATTTGCTTTCACTTCATTTTCCCCAATGATCATGACAGCTTGAATTCCTTCTTTGTTTGCCCTTTCCAATGCTTTGTTCACCTTTTTACCTGATAATTCCACTTCCACTTTAAAACCCTTTTGGCGGTATTTTTTTGCCACGGATAACGCTTCTTTTTCCATCCCGATCGGAATGATGTAATAGTCAGCGGCAGAAACGACCTTTGTTTTTTCACCCTTCAATACAGTTAAAATCACATCCAGACCAAAAGATATGCCAACTGTCGAAACTATATCATTTGTACCTGCAAGCCCGCCGATTGCATTGTCATATCTTCCTCCACTTCCAATGCTTGACTTTAATTCGCCGTCTGCAAGAAAGATTTCATATACCGTTCCGGAGTAAATCTCAAGGCCCCGGGCTAAAAACGGTTAAAGATGCAGATATCACCCAGTTGTAGATAATCCACTAATCCTTTTAACTCCGATAGTTCCTTGAGTCCTTCTTGGAGGGTGATATTGGTGGCTTTCACTTTTTTGAAGTAATTCAAATCGATTGTCTCCGCTTCATTCAGCCAGCCCTCTATGACTTGAATCGTCGCTTCATTGACTTGTTTCCCCGCTAACTCTTGTGAGACACCCTTTATCGATATTTTTTCAAGTTTATCCAACGTCAATGTCACTTCAGCTATTTCAGACCTGGGGACCCCCAGCACTTCAAGCATCCCCGCTAATAGTTTCCGATTGTTATATTCGATACGCACATCCAATTTCAGTTTTTCGAAAACCTCTGCCGCCATCAACATCAATTCGGCCTCCGCTGCCTGGGATTCGACTCCGACCACATCCACATCACATTGGGTGAACTCACGGAACCGCCCGGCTTTAATCGGTCCATCACGAAACACTTTGCCAATTTCATATCGTTTAAAAGGCTTTCTTATTCCTGGATTCATCGCGATAACCTTTGCAAAAGGGATGGTTAAGTCATAACGGAGCGCTAATTCCCGCTTTCCCTGATCGGTCAGTGTGTACATTTCCTTTAAGATTTCCGCTCCGCCTCCATATTTCGAGGCAAGCAACCCGGCATGACTCAAGATCGGTGTTTCAATGGGCCTACATCCATAAAGTAGAAACACTTCCTCTAACGTCCTTTTCACTTCATACCGGATTTCCTCATCTTGGGGTAAATAATCCTGTGTCCCTTTTACATTTTGATAAGCCATCTTTTTCATGGAAGCCCCTCCTCCTTTATTGGCTAAAATAAAAAACCGCATTTGATTATCTTACTAATCAAATACGGTTCATGATAAATAGCTTTCCTATCAACGATTTTTTAACAATCGGATAGCAAAGCTATTTTGTATGATGATGAAGTTGTGAATTCAAGAAGGTTTTTCGTTCTTTCATTTTCATCACTCCTAATTGTCATGTATTGTAGCACATATCCTTTAAAGGAACAATATTCCATATAATATTAATCGTTTAAAGCACAATCAAAGTATCCTTTTTAAACATTTCCCGAGATCGGCCCCTATATTTGGTCTTTTTCTTCGTCTATAAGCCTGCTGATTCCATAACTCCATTTACCACCTTTTGCCCGGTCTCCAATACTACTGAATGATTTGCACATTCCCATATAAATAAGCTTCTTCCGGTGCCTTTATTTTCTTCGACTTTTTTAAATCGATCACAGGTACGGCTTCCCCTTTATAGCTTCCTTTTTTTAATGTACCCGTAATGGTGTACCAATCATTCGTCTTCATCCCTTCTACATTCCCATTGACCATATATCCATATAGCGTCGCATCCACTACACAGCAGGACATGGAGAGGCGGGAGATGGCCATTTGTTTTTCTGTAAAAGTATCCTCACGATATATGAACCCCGTAAGCTCTATTTCTTTCCCCTCGATCGTATCGAGGTTGTTCAGTAAATCATCCAGTACCTCAAAGTAATTATCATCCGTAACGGTAATTTTCTCCCCATTCGTATGTTTCCCTTTATCATACGAGCTTACCTTCTGTGGCTGCTGGTTCGCCATCCCTCTTTTCGCCAGCACTTCCCCGCTTAATGTAAAATCGGTCAAGATGAAGCCCAGAAGAATCGGACTGAAGAACAAACTATATTTCAGGACCAGCGCGGATGGGGAAGACTCTCCGTCCGATTCACAATCACAATGATGTACACCATGTTTTTGTTTTTTCATACGGAGAAGACTGATCACTAAAAAAGCAAAAAGCGCCGCCAATGCATATGGAACCATTTTGGGCGCAATCAATTTCGTTAAATGTCCCGAAACATACAATTTAAAAATCATGAGGCCCAGTCCAAGCAGCAGCAATCCCTCAAGTCTTTGGATAAAAAAACGATTCATCAGAAGCCCCCCTTACTGATCAATCCGCCTGCAATCAGGCATAGGCTGAAGACGACTGCGAAAACAAGCAAGACATATGTTATGACAAAGCTCCGTTTAAAGCAGGACATCATGATCAAGATATTTTTCAAATCCAGCATGGGCCCAAATACAAGGAAACCCAATATCGAACCTGGTAAAAAACTATGGGAAAAGGAAGCGGCAACGAATGCATCAGCAGATGAACAGAGTGAAAGCACAAACGCAATCCCCATCATCAAAGCTGTGCCTTTTATCGGCGCCAGACCAATATCGGCCATTACGTTCCGATCCATAAGCACTTGAAATATACTGGCAAACAAAGCCCCGATGATAAAGTATCTGCCGACCATAAAAAATTCCTGTGAAGTATGATCAATGAAGCTTGTCCATTTAGTTGATCGAATATCGTGTTCATGCCCGTGAACCACTTCAAATTTCTCTTCTTTCACCACATCTTTTTTGCTGAATATATAAATGAATAAACCTACGATTACAGCTGTCAGGACGCAAAGAATGATTCTTCCATATAGAATGGACGGGTTATTTTGGAACGCATAATAAGTTGAGCCGAACACGATGACATTCAATATTGGGGCAGTTACGAGCAAGACAACACCTGCATGGACCGGGACACCCTTTTGAATCAATCTCCGTACGACCGGGATGATTGCACATTCGCAGACCGGTATGATCAGCGCTGCCCCTATCGCAGCAAAAATAGCTGTCATTGGTCGTTTTGGTATCATTCGCTGAACGATTTCCTCACTGATGAACAACTGGATGAACGAAGATGCAATGGCACCCAGGAACAGGAAAGGAATCGATTCTAAAAACAACCCCAAAAACACGACGAACACAGAGTGAAGCATCGGGTAGCCCGAGAGATCAATCCCTTTTGGAATGAACACATCGCCTACAAAAAAGAATGCCAGCAGTAAAAACAATAGAATCAATAACAGCAAATTACCCGTATAACGTTTCAAAAGCATGTTCAACCACCTCGCAAATCATAATTATTACGATTTAAGTTTCGAATCGGTCTAGTATATGCTTTTGATAGGGTGAACATGACAAAAAACAAAAGAGAATGGAAGACATTCCTCCACCCTCATTTATTTCTTCGATACAAATCCCTGCTCTTGTACCCTTCTCCTAGAATCGTTTTCATTTCCTGGCGCCGTTTCACTTGGGTCGCCTCTTGTTTTGCACTATACACGTAGCGAGCCCAATCTTTACGATAGCCTGGGGTAAGTGATTGATAGAACGCAAGCAAATCAGGGGAATCCTGTAAATCATTCTCAATTTCAGAAATCATTTCGATATAATCATCCACCGATTGGCTTGCCTTGGTAGATGGACGGTTTCTATTTGCCGAATCCTCTTTCAGTCCGACTACCGTAAAGACATCATCCAATCCAACCATACGTGCAAACTTCATGTCACTCGATCCGACATAACCGTTTTCATCCGCCCCAAGGCCTTGCATCAAATCATCACGATGGATATATGCATCATATTCTTTATTTCCCTTCTTGGGATATGCCAAAAAGATATAACCGTTTTTACTCAGATAATTTTTCTCGATCACCTTACCCACGATTCCTTTTAAAGAATCCATATCAAATACAAATGCAAATATAAGATCATATGCACCCTTAGTAAGCTCTGTATCGTAATCCGGCAGCTCCGCAAAATAATCCGCCCCTGCTGGCAGATCCAAGACAGCCACCCGTTCATATTTATGTAAATTCAGTTTTTCGACTATTGTTTTAGCCATCGGCATCACCCGTCCCATTTCGTATAGTCTATTTTCAGTTTAAAAGTTTCCCATTTGGCCCGCAACTTTTCTTTCGATAAAAAAGCAAAAAAGACGAAGAGTGAACCTCCCGTCTTTTTTATTATAATCATTCTATTAGTAATCAATCTTCTTCGAGTTTCTTTTTCCCTTTGAATGCTAGCGGTAAGTACATACTTAGCAATCATCTTTTAACGTAATTTAATGGAACCGCCATCAACCATGCCCCGGCTGCAAGCATATGAATTTTTTTACCCTTCTCTTTTCAGATAATGAAGTGCCTTTATGATAAACTTATATGGTAGAGTGTTATGAAAGGAAGAAACTCCTGGTCTGACCTTTTTTAACTCAGCTTATATGCAACATCCATGATTTCCGTTAAACAAGTAATGCGTCAATTGCAGGCATAAATCTAAGTTTTATGCATAGCATGATAGGGTATCGATGCTCAAGAAAAATTCAAAACCCTGGAAATTCAGTTTCTTCCGCTAACAAGCAGAGCGAATCTTTGGAATCATGCTCATACCAATGAAACATGCCTTTTCGAGGTATCTCTTAACTCTTGCTCAATAGACCTTCCTTACAAGCATATGCCGCGCCCCTACAATCATGAATCACACATATTCCAGCAATGAATCGAAATCATGAATCCATTTGTTATCCAAATCGGTTTAAAGTTTTTTAAAATAATTTCCCATCGCCTTATTCGTCATGCAGTCCGATATCCCTTTATTTTTCTTAAATATCAAAAAATCAGTGATGCTTTCAAATGGGGGTGCCACAAAAGGGGGAGTTCACATGAATTTTATCGAGTATGATTTGCTATTCGAATCAAGAAACCAATTAATAGAGGAAATTATGGATTTGGATGAAAATATGCTGAACCATAGGCCTGTGCCTGAGGTATGGAACATCGCCCAAATTTGCCATCATTTATATCTCACGGAACAGGTGTTTACTGAAGCTATAGCTTATGGCCTTCGAGAAAGGGATTTTAATAATATCATTCAAAAAAACATTTACTTTGTTACTGATAGAACAAGGAAATTTGCATCCCCTGATAACATTTCACCCTCTGCAAACCCATTTCAATTATCGACCCTCATGGATTTACTGGGAGAATCAAGGGATCGATTATTACAGGTTCTTTATGATATGGATACAGATACCATCTTAAATAGAAAGAAAGCCAAGCATCCCATGTTCGGGGATCTCTCTTTGGATCAATGGATTGAATTATTATCCTTACATGAACAAAGGCATATCAAACAGATACAAGAAATAAAGTCATCGGTATAATGATCCCTCCTGCCGCTGGAATAGACATGATTTAATTCTTCTGCCGCTACCTTCCCTTCCTCATGATTGACTCAATTAACATGGAAATAGAAAAAGGAAAACAGCTTTTGATTCATTAATGGCATAAGAGCAGCCAGGATTTAAAAAGCTAGGCACTCAATTCTAGGGAGTGCCTAGCTTTTACTGTTTTCAAATGAAGGTAATTTTTTTTCTGCATTTTGTGCTAATGTGATTTGCCTTTCTCTCGCAGTTCTTAAAACGAATAGCTGCCCTCACTTGTTTATAGATCGCTTTGTATTCAGTATTATTAATCGCACTATAAGCCATTTTTCACTGAGAATTTGTTACCGCCAAATATCTGTTTTCTCTTTGTTAATTAAACGATGATGTACGTTTAAGTTACCCCTCTCCCTTTCTTTTTTTCATAACTTTTCTGAAGTTACACAAAATAAACCCATTAAAATTTTTGACTTACTGATAAAAATGATGTACATTACCTAGTGGGACGAACAATTTTTATATAAACAGACAAAAATATTCGTATATAGAGGTGCATATCATGGAAAACGTGTTTGATTATGAAGATATTCAATTAATTCCTGCAAAATGTGTAGTAAACAGTCGTTCTGAGTGTGATACATCCGTTACGTTGGGTATACATACATTCAAGTTACCTGTAGTACCTGCCAATATGCAAACGATCATTGATGAAAAGATTGCCATTTACTTAGCTGAAAACGGTTACTTCTATGTAATGCATCGTTTTGAACCAGAAAAGCGTCTTACTTTCATTAAAGATATGCACTCACGTGAATTAATCGCGTCCATCAGTGTCGGGGTTAAAGAAGAAGAATACGGATTCATCCAACAATTATCAGATGACAACATTGTTCCTGAATTCATTACGATAGATATTGCGCACGGTCACTCCAATGCCGTGATAAAGATGATACAGCATATTAAAAAACATTTACCTGAAAGTTTTGTCATTGCAGGAAATGTGGGAACTCCGGAAGCGGTACGGGAATTGGAAAATGCCGGTGCCGATGCTACAAAGGTAGGCATTGGGCCAGGGAAAGTATGCATCACTAAAATCAAGACTGGATTTGGAACGGGTGGCTGGCAATTAGCTGCACTTCGCTGGTGTGCAAAAGCGGCAAGCAAGCCAATCATAGCTGACGGCGGTATTCGCACGAACGGTGACATAGCTAAATCAGTTAGATTTGGGGCTTCCATGGTCATGATCGGTTCATTATTTGCTGGACATGAAGAATCTCCGGGTCAAACGATCGAGAAAGATGGAAAAGCTTTTAAAGAATACTTTGGTTCAGCTTCTGAATTCCAAAAAGGTGAAAAGAAAAACGTTGAAGGCAAAAAGATGTTTGTCGAGCACAAAGGTTCTTTGGAAGATACGTTGAAGGAAATGGAACAAGATCTTCAGTCATCCATTTCTTATGCCGGTGGAACCAAGTTGGATGCCATCCGGAATGTGGATTATGTGGTCGTTAAGAATTCTATCTTTAACGGTGACAAGGTATATTAAGATTATTATATTCCACAACCTGGTGAGCAAGATACTTTATTAAGTACTTGCTCATCTTTACGTTGGAAGGTAATTCCTTTTTTATACAGATAACTCATTAATCCTATTGTATATCTCTAACGTCATTTATGAATGATTATCAGACAAACAGGGTTAAGCCATTTCCATATGCTGAAGGCCCTAACCTCTAGCATATGGAAATGGCTTTTTATTTTTGCGTATCAAACTTACAAAGACTAGTAAAATCCAGATAATTAAGCTATATGCTCGTTTTAATATGAAAAAGAGCCATTTTACCGATACCAGAAGCTGCAGCACTAATTAGAACGTTAATATATTCCTAGACAACTACATTACTATTTTACTTAATAAACACCTCTGTTAGTTAAATAACTTATCAATGAGTTATCTCAGTTAGATACGTTTTTAGTCTCATAACCAGTGCTTTGGATACTGTCTTGTTTGAAATAAGTTATTATAGATCATTGATATAAAAACCAATAATACCGTACCTATTGCAATCGAAATAAGGAATCCCCATCCAGCTTGAGAATTAACAGCAACAAGGGCACTTGCTGCTGCGGGAGGATGAACAGTTTTTGTAAGAGTCATTATTAATAATACAATAGCTAATACTAGACCAATAATGAATAGGCTCTTACCTAATATGCTCCAAATAATAAGTGCTGAAATAGTAGAAATTAAATGTCCCCCAATAACGTTACGAGGTTGAGACAAGATACCTTTATGGGAACCGAATACGATTACACAACTTGCACCTAGAGGAGCTAATGCCATAGGATATCCTAAATAGACAGCTACAAAACTAATGATAATAATAGCAATGAGTCCACCTATAGCTGAAACAAAGGAATCAATATAATCAATTCTGTCTTTATCTCTAGCTTCGCCCTTCATTTTCTTTAAATACGCTTTTAAACTTATGTTTGGTTGATTATTCCAACTTTTCTCAAGATTTCTTTCAAAACCCATAATTTATGTTTCCCTCAAGCTTCCTAAATAATTTGATAAGAAAATTGGCAGAGTTTCTGCCATAAAAGTTATTTTACAGGAAAGCAATCAATGTTTAAATATATATCTTGATTTTCTGTATTTTGTCAATTACGAAGTTTTCATCCTCTTTTCAACCTGCATTTTCAAAAAAAAAGTTAACAAAAAGTCCCTATATTAACGCCGAGCAAAAGGTTCCTCGCCAGACCAAATAACTGACCACCGTGAAAACTCTCCATCTATTTTTTTTACATCTATTCCTCCAATTGTGAATTCAAAAGAAAAGAAGTTAATTTGCGTATCATGACAATTAACTTCTTCCACATTATGACGAACTATTAAGTTGGAAAACCTTTTGTCTTTAATGGGAATAAGTAAAGTTATATGTTTTTATCTTGGGAATATATCGAAATATTATTATGATTCGGGAGAGGTTATTCAATCAACTTTTCATAAACTAAAAAAATCCTGGTAGAATTTCAATATCTACCAGAATTAATCATAGAAAAACATTTGGTTCTGTTGCGCTAACACAGCATTTATATCTTTTTAACAAATTGGGATTTTAATTTCATCGCACCAAAACCATCAATCTTGCAATCAATATCATGATCTCCATCAACTAAACGGATGCTTTTGACTTTTGTACCCATTTTCAAGACGGATGAACTGCCTTTCACTTTAAGATCTTTGATTACCGTTACGGTATCACCATCGTTTAAGGCATTTCCATTTGCATCTTTGATAATCTTTTGGTCACTATTTTCAGTTTCCGATTCAATCGTCCACTCATTGGCGCACTCTGGGCAAACAAAAAGACTTCCGTCTTCGTATGTATATTCTGAATTACATGCAGGGCAATTAGGAAAATCAGACATAAATTCACTTCCTCCATTCGTTATTGTCAATTCTAATATAATAATGGTTTGCATACAACCGGTAATGTTTTTTGAGTTTTGCCCCTCCTATAGAACCTATAATGGTTTTACTATATACTTTTAAGAAAAGCTGGAAAGTGCGGTGAACCCTTTGTTTAAACTACTATTGATAGAAGATGATACGACGTTATTCAATGAAATTAAAGATAGATTGGCGCAATGGTCTTATGATATTTACGGAATTGGCGATTTTAGTAAAGTGGTTCAGGAATTCACGGACATAAAACCTGATTTGGTCATCATTGATATACAGTTGCCGAAGTTTGATGGGTTTCATTGGTGCAGAATGATCCGTGCCCATTCTAATGTTCCCATTATCTTTTTATCGTCACGTGATCACCCTACCGATATGGTGATGTCCATGCAGCTTGGCGCTGATGATTTTATCCAGAAGCCCTTTCATTTCGATGTACTCATCGCAAAAATACAAGCCATCCTTCGCCGGGTATATAATTACAATACAGAAAAGATCGAATTGAAAACCTGGTGCGGTGCAACAGTGGATTACGAGAAAAACACGGTATCGGCCGAGGCTGGCTCAATCGAATTGACAAAAAATGAAATTTTCATCTTGAAAAAGCTTATTGAACAGAAAAACAAGATCGTAAGCCGGGAAGAATTGATCAATAGCTTATGGGATGATAAACGTTTCATAAGCGATAACACCCTTACAGTAAATGTGAACCGTTTACGAAAGAGATTGGATGAACTTGGTTTAGGGCATTTTATCGAAACGAAGGTCGGACAGGGCTATATCGCAGTTGAAGAGGCTAATGCATGATCAGAAAATATTTCGTGGAAAGGTTCAGCTGGATCATATTCTACATACTTCTTCATCTATTCATCATCTTTGTCGCTTTTCTTGACTCGGCCATTCCATTAAAGCCAATACTGTATATTGTTTTTTTATCATTGATCATGTTCAGTATTTTTTTGATTTTCCGCTATAAAAAAGAAACGTATTTTTATAAAAGTTTGGAAGCTCGGGAAGAAAGCCTGGATATAACGAATATACCAGAACCAGAAAGCCCTTTCGAAAAAATCATAGAAAACAGCATCATTAACCAAACCGAAATATTGAAGCAATCCGCAGCAATTGGCCAAATGACTTTAGAGCAGGAGAAGGATGATTTATTATCTTGGATTCATGAAGTGAAGACACCATTGACGGCAATGCATTTAATGATTGACCGCTTGGATGATGAATTGCTGAAATCCCATTTGACGTATGAGTGGCTGCGCATTCACCTTCTTCTTGATCAGCAGCTCCATCAAAGGCGCATTCCTTTCATCGAAAATGATTTGTATATTGAGAATACGGATTTGGAAACTATAATCTTTGATGAGATTAAAACGCTGCAATCATGGTGCATTCAAAAAGGAATCGGCTTCGACATACAGCTGGATGTAACCGAAGTGCTTAGTGATGCGAAATGGCTGGCCTTCATCATGAGGCAGCTCTTGACCAACTCCATTAAATACAGTGAAAACTCGGATATTACGATATACAGCCATGAACAAGCAGAACAAACGATTCTTGAATTGAAGGATTCTGGTCGGGGCATCGACCCAAAGGATATACCCCGCATATTTGATAAAGGCTTTACATCCACGACAAATCATCGTGACCATGCTGCAACTGGCATGGGTTTATATTTAACCAAGAAAGCAGCAGAGTCCCTATTCATCTCCATTGCTGTAAAATCAAAGCTAGGAACTGGGACGACCATTACCTTGACCTTCCCAAAAAGAAATGATTTCGTGAATATCACAAGCATGTGACAAAAATGTCACATGCTTTTATTCTTTGTTCGGACAAACGAAGGAAAAGAAATACATCGCCTTTTATAATAAGGATATAGAAAAAAAGGAGTGTATCGATATGAATATATTAGAAGCGAAAAAAATCCATAAAAGCTATGGAAATAAATTCAATAAACAAGAAGTATTAAAGGGTCTCGATATAAGCATACAAGAAGGTGAATTCGTAAGCATCATGGGTGCATCCGGTTCAGGGAAAACGACTTTGCTGAATGTCCTTTCCTCGATCGATAAAATCAGCAACGGCACCATTACGATCGATGGAAAAGAGATTTCAGGGATGAAAGAAAAGAAGTTGGCCGAATTCCGGAAGAACCATCTGGGCTTCATCTTCCAGGAATATAACTTATTGGACACACTGACTGTCAAAGAAAATATCCTTCTGCCCTTATCCATTACAAAAACACCAAAAAATGAAGCGGCACAAAAGTTTGATACCGTAGCGAAAGAACTGGGCATATATGAAGTGAAGGATAAATACCCAAATGAAATTTCCGGTGGTCAAAAACAGCGTACGTCTGCAGCACGGGCCTTCATCCATGATCCAAGCATCATTTTTGCGGATGAACCGACTGGGGCGCTTGACTCCAAATCAGCTTCCGATTTACTGAACAAACTGAGCGAAATGAATCAAAAGCGCAAAGCGACGATCATCATGGTAACCCATGATCCAGTGGCGGCCAGTTATTGCAGCCGGGTCATTTTCATTAAAGATGGACAAATATATACACAATTGAATAAAGGGGAACAATCCAGACAAACCTTCTTCAAGGACATCATGAAAACACAAGGTGTTTTGGGAGGGATTCAAAATGAGCATTAATCAACTCATCTTTCGAAATCTGAAGAAGAATCTGAAGAACTATTATCTGTATGTGTTTGCCCTGATTTTCAGCGCTTCCCTGTACTTTGCCTTTGTCACCTTGCAATATGACCCATCGCTTGATGAAGTGGAGGGTACGATGAAAGGGTCCGCCTCCATCAAGGCTGCATCGATCCTGCTTGTTGCGATTGTTTCCATCTTCCTTTTATATGCCAATAGCATTTTCATAAAACGGCGCAGTAAAGAAATTGGCTTATTCCAATTGATAGGCATGACCAAGAACAGGATATTCCGTATCCTGAGCGTGGAAAACCTGATCCTGTATTTCTGTTCCGTATTCCTGGGAATCTTTGTAGGGTTTGCCGCTTCTAAATTAATCATCATGATTTTATTTAAAATAATGGGTGTCGAGGCGATTGCGACCCTTCAATTTTCTTTTCAGCCGCTTGTTCAAACCGTGCTCGTTTTTAGCGCCATCTATCTTTTCATCATGTTGATGAATTATGCCTTCATTAAAAGGCAGACCATTCTTTCATTATTTAGAGTGACTTCAATGACGGAAGGAAAAGTGAAAAAGGTTTCGATGTTCGAAATGATCATCGGGATATTCGGAGTCATCCTGATCATTGCCGGCTATGTCGTCTCATCCAAGTTATTCGATGGAGCTTTTTCAGATATGACCGAGCTTTTTATGGCCATGGTCATCATTCTGGCATGCGTCATCATCGGGACCTACCTATTCTATAAAGGATCCGTAAGCTTTATCTTTAATATCGTCCGTAAAAAGAAAAATGGCTATTTGAATATCAATGAAGTATTGTCCCTTTCATCCATCATGTTCCGGATGAAATCGAATGCGGTATTATTGACGATCATCACAACCGTTTCCGCTCTGGCGATTGGATTATTATCATTAAGCTATATCTCCTACTACTCCGCGGAGAAGAGTGCACAAAGCAGTATCCCTACCGATTTTTCGATGACGGATATGAAAGATGCAGATTCATTCAAAAAAGCTTTAACAGACAGTAAAATTAATTATGACGAAAAGGTGATCGATGTCATTCAAGTGGATGCCAATGTAAAGGAAATAATGGAGACCAGTCTGGATGAAGTGAACTTTGATCCGGACATCATGACCGTTTCCGTCATCAGTGATGAATCCGTTAAAGGAATCAACCTCGCTGAAGATGAGACACTTTTCAGCGGATACAGTAATATGATGGAAAAGGTCATATCCTTGAAGGATTCCGGAAAGATAGAACTGAAGGGCAGACACGAAGTGATTCCGCAAACATATATGGGATTGAATGATGATACCTTCGTGTCCTATTACTTCACGAACGGCGGAATGCCCGTTGCCATTGTAGACCAAACGATATTCGACCGTTTGAAAAAGGATATCGACCCGAAAATCCAAAAAGTTTCATCTGTAAATATCGGCATTAATGTGAAGGATGAAGCTGAACTTGAGAAGGCGAATGATCTATTCAATAAAATGAGTTTCCAAGAAGAACATGTGAATGATTCCCAATTAGAAATGTTCAACACCCAGAAGAAGAATATGGGTCTTATCATGTTCATCGTCGGATTCTTGGGATTAACCTTCCTCATCACATCCGGTTGTATCCTCTATTTCAAACAAATGGATGAAAGTGAAGGTGAAAAATCCAATTATACGATCTTAAGAAAACTGGGATTCACGAGAGGTGACTTACTAAAAGGAATCCAAGCAAAACAAGTTTTCAATTTCGGTATTCCTTTAATCGTCGGGCTGCTTCACAGTTATTTCGCAGTCCAATCAGGATGGTTCTTTTTCGGGACCGAAGTTTGGACACCGATGATCATCGTTATGGCACTATACACGGCATTGTATTCAATCTTCGGAATCCTATCCGTTTTTCATTACAAGAAGGTCATTAAAGAATCACTATAATCTAAAAAGCTCCAGGGTCCATTAGGCCCTGGAGCTTTTAAACTGTAGAAAAATCCGAAGAAGTTCCAGCTGTTTTCGGAAATCCGCTTCCTTTCCGCCGACTGTCTGCCAGCTTTCATTTTCCGTTTCCCTTTAAAGTACTCCAGCCGGTTTCAGCATTTCCTTGATCAATTCCCTGTTGCGCTTTTTAAAGATTTCATTGTGTGACGAGACCATACCCACTCCGTGAGCGTCAGGCTGGATATATTGCATTGCCTTGTTTACGGCATTTGCTGCATCTTGGAAAGTAAATTGTTTTTAATCCTCGGAAATAAAACTTGCAAGTGATGGGTGCTACGACATACTCCTACATGTAAGTATCATTATGTTTAAGGCATATAGCTTTTATCTCAAAATAACGTATTAGATTTACTTCTGCAGGTGTAATGTGGAAGTTAACCTGCCTTATTCATAAATACAGCAGTTTAACAGGATAGCTCTCTCGTATCATTACTCTTAGAAAGTAGACAAGAGATATTGCGAAACACAATGCTGCCTATTCGCCCCGTGGTTGGACAATGACAATCATAAACTCCCCCCTCAACTTCTACTTCCATAATAAATCGATTTCCTCGTTTTAGAATTACACCCTCTATGAGACATAAAAATCATCTTGTTAGCTTGGTGAGCATGTAGCCTTATCTCTTTAATATTTTTTCCGGTAACAGTAAATTGTTTTATCTTCAATATCAAGCAATTTTAAGATGGTCACTTTGTTAGCATTCTTAGAGCCATCTATACATTTAATAACATTTACTTTGCGGTTGATAACTACTTCGTAGGTACTTCCACTTGATGTATAAGTTGATATGCTTTCAAAGCCATTTCAACGTTTAATCTGTTCTCCGGCATATCAAAATCAAGATCAAGAATCTTTTTTATTTTTTCCAGCCGATGATAGAGTGTTTGTCTTACAATATGTAATTTTTGAGCAGTAAGCTTCTTTGAGCGATCAAGCTCAAAGTATTTTGCTAAAGTCAGAAGCAATTCCGTTCCATATTCCTTATCATAGGATATTAAAGGAGAGAGATAGTCCTCAATAAAATGGGCTGTATCTTGATCATGCTGAATTAATTGTATCAACCGAAAGATGCCAAGGTCTTCGTAAAAGGCACTTGTTGAAAACGTACGATAATTTAAAGCTAACTGCGCTTCCCGATAACCAGTATGAGCATCCAAAAGTAACTGGTATTGTCGCCCAACGCCTATACGGATTTGGCTAGATTCACCTTCTTTAACATATAGCAAGGCATTTATCACTTTCAAGAAGCGTGCCTTAGAGGAATCGGCAGTTCCAAGATCAATAGCTAATACAATAATCTGATTTCTTATTGATGTGATATAGGGTGTAAAAGAATATTTTGCGAACCCAGATCGAATTTTTAAAGAATAATGATAAATAGCAGATTCATTTTCTTCATCCGATAAACTTAATGAAGACGAATGAAAAACATCTTCGATATCAACGATTGCAACTCGATAATGTATAGAAGCGCGCTTAGATTTTAACGAAATAAATCCCCTTGCTTGTTCCTCATTATTGATGCGTCTATAAAGTAAATCATTTAGCCATGTAGATTCTAAACGTAATCGTTTTTCGTCCAAATAATGTTTGCGCAGTAAGTCTTGTGAGATTGCTAGAGAAGCACGATCAAGGATTAGGAAATCGAATTCATCCGATTCACGATCTAAAACCATAACAAGGTACGCCCAGATTTGATCCATTGCCCCGATCGGTTGGAGAAGAATAGTATGGTTTAATGCCTTCCATTCAACGGGCGAATCATTTGTAATTCGGTCATGCCAGTGTTCTTTATCTTCATAAATGGTTTGAAGTAGCTGTTCCATAAATTCATTTTTCAATCCTGGAATCGAAAAAGGTGTTCCTTCTATAGGAAGATAGATAATTGGTGCTTCTGTCTTCTGTTGCAACAACTTTAAAATATTTGATAACCCATGAGTAGTGAGTGACAATGAATGGAACTCTCTTGAAATAGAATCTAATGTAACCAACTTCTCATGATGAGCATTAATTAAAAACGAATGTAGATCCTGTGCTATTTCGACGAAGTTTATGAATTCTTTGAAAATAATAATCGGAAAGTTATACTCATTTGCCATCTCGATCATTTCTTTAGGGACCTTTTCGAAGTAGTGTCCAAGTTCTATACATAAACATGAGGCGTTGCGTTCGATAAGATTTAACAAAAATGAAGTATTAGAGGAGTCTCTCCATTCAAACCCAAATCCGGTGGAGAGTATCAGTTCCCCTCCCTGAAAGATGGTATCATCAAAAAACGGGATTTCAAGGACATGTGTCCATTTGACTTGACGGTGCAACCCGTTTGCCCCCGCAACCACCTCCGTTTTTGAAAAGAGTGAGCGCTTAAGAACATCTTGTACTGTAAGCATATGTACCTCCTCATTGAATTATTGTTAGCTGTATCATTTTATTATAACTATACTAGAAAGTCTAAGCCCATAATATATGGATCCCTCCTATCTCTGTTTAACCCCAAGTAATACGACAAGTGTCTATAAGAGCGTTCTTTACGTGCTTTGATGAAATACCTTAATCAACCTGAGAATCTTTCATAACGTTATCCATTTACACCTTTTTTCATCAGTTATATGTGCGCATGAATCTATTCTATAGAATAACTGTGGAGTACTGAAACTGAAAACAACCAAAACATTAGATAAAAAATGTAAAAATTATCACTTTTTACTAACTTTGCATTCTTGAAAGTCCAGATAAATAAACGTGCTTGGTTAAAAAAAAACTAATATAAATTTAACCTCGTGTCTAATGTAAGGGTTATCATTTTCCTGTAAGATTTTAGAATGTTCAATTAATTAAATGCAAATAAAAAGGAGAATGAACAATGATAGTAGGAGTTCCTAAAGAATTAAAAACTGCAGAGACTAGAGTGGGATTAAATCCAACATGGGTAAAAAAATTAACAGCTTCCGGTCATGAAGTACTAATACAAAGCATGGCTGGGGAAGCTAGTGGTTTTTGTGACGAGGAATATGTTTTGGCTAGAGCAAAAATAGTAAACACGATTGACGACATTTATGAGAAGGCAGAATTTGTTGTTAAAGTGAAGGAACTTCAACCCTATGAATACGGCCTTCTTAGAGAAAATCAAATGATAATGGCATGGTTTCATTTGGCGGAAGATGTTAATCATGAAATGACACAGGCATTACTAGATACAAAAGCAATTTCATTATCAATGGAATTAATCGTTTTACCTGATGGGACGAGACCTACGATTAAACCAATGAGTGAAATTGCAGGAACATTAGCAATGCTTGAAGCAGTCAAATATGCACAATATGGTTATGGTGGAAAGGGAATACTTCTCCGGAAACTGGCCGGTTTGCCGTCGAGCAAAGTATTTATACTTGGTGGTGGCAATGCTGGACTCAATACTGCGCAAGTTGCTGTGGGTCTTGGATTGAATGTAACAATCATGGAAGCATCAATGAAACGCATTGATTATTTGAACAATCAGTTGCCACAGGTGGACATTTTGTGTTGGGATAAAGATACGATGTTCGAAGAACTTATTCAAAGTGATGTTTTAATTAATACAATTTATCCGATGCCAGGGGTAACCGAACCTCTCATAACACGAGAGATGGTCAGTAAGATGAAACCTAATTCTATTATTATTGATATTGCAGGAACGGGTATAATTGAAACCTCACGTTATACGACTTTAGAGGAACCAGTATATTATGAACAAGAAGTCCTACATTACTGTGTCCCGAATATGCCGGCTCTATGTCCACAAACCTCGACAAACATGATGTTGATGACAACCGGCCCATATATTATGAATATTGCGAATAATGGATTGAAGGACGTTATAGTAAATGATGTAATCGTAAGAAATTGTATCAGCACTTTGAACGGTGAAATTGTTCATCACGAAGTTGGGATCAATCATAACATGCCTTATACAGATATAAATACAGAGTTACTATTGTCCAAATAATAAAACATCCTTAGAGTCATCTCATATTTCAACGTTTCATTTCTATGAATAGAAATCAGTATACAAGTTATTGAACGAGTCGCTACTAAAGAAATTCCAGGAGTCAGTAAAGATGCCAGCGAGAAGATTTTTCCAGGAATTATATAAGATATAATATACATTCCAATGAATTATCCATTCTGCAGCCGGAATTCTTTGCGAGGAATGGGGAGATAAGTTCTACACAATAAATTCATGGATAATTCAAAGTATGCTCCCTAGCATCTTACTGACTTTTTTATGATTTCTAGAAAACCACGTATTAAAAAAGCTATGGAAGTAATAATATAGATCCCATTTCTTGTAAAAGGTTAAATCAGGTAAAGGAGGAGAGTATTTTACATGTCAAATTTAAGGAAAACAGATAGAACACTTACACTCATTCCCGTTGTGTTGTTTGGTTTTTCATTTATGGGGTTAACCACAGCTTTTACTACGTATGGTATTGCGGCTAATATTTCCCACGGTATGGTTCCGGGGGCAATGATAGTTGCTCTAGTGGTAATGATGTTTACTGCTTACAGTTATGGGAAAATGGCAATTGCGTTTCCATCTTCCGGTTCTGCTTATGTTTATACGCAAAAATCGATCAATCCCTCTGTTGGATTTCTTGTCGGATGGGTGATCTTAATGGATTATTTATTTATGCCAATGGTAAATTATTTAGTATTTGGTATTTTTTTCTCAGCAGCCTTTCCTACAATTCCAAGTTACATCTGGATTGCAGGTATGCTGATGCTCGTCACTTATATTAATATTAAAGGATTGAAGTTTGCAACAAATGTAAACGCATTCATAACGATTTTTGCTTTTATTTTTATCCTTATCTTTATAGGTTTTTCTATTAAGGAAATTTTCATGGGAGAAAGCACGGCCACTCTTTTATCTCTTGAGCCATTCTATAATTCGAAAGAGCCCTTTTCTTATACAATAGCTGGAGCAGCATTATTATGCTTTTGCTTCCTTGGGTTTGAATCAGTTACAGCGTTTGCGGAAGAGACAGTGAACCCTAAGAAAACAATTCCCCGAGCTGTTATTTTAATTACTCTTGGTGGTGGTTTAATCTTTACAAGTGTTTCATATTTCTCATTTCTTGTATGGCCAGAGTATAACACGTTTAATAATCCTGATTCGGCTGCCTACGAAATTATTAAACTTGTTGGTGGAAAGGCGATGTACTCAGTATATCTTGCGCTTTATGCATTAGCTGTATTGGGTAGTGCCATGTCGTCCCAGGCAAGTGCATCACGAGTCCTCTATACGATGGGGCGAGATGGACAGTTTCCTGAAAGGTTCTTTGGCACCCTGCATCCGAGATATAGAACACCCGTAAATAATATCCTGATCATTAGTTCTGTCTCTTTGCTTGCTCTATTTTTAAGTTTAGATCTTGTAGCATCATTTATTAATTTCGGGGCGTTTCTTGCGTATACTTGTGTTAATATTGCCGTAATTGCTCATTATTATATTAGAAATAGAGAACGTTCGGTAAAAGGAACTGTCTTATATTTAATTATTCCTATTATTGGAGCTGCTCTTGATATTTTACTACTTGTGAATCTTGATGTGCACTCAAAGGTACTTGGAGTAAGTTGGTTAATAATAGGCTTCATTTATTTACTTGTATTGACAAAAGGACTTAAAAAACAGCCACCAGTATTGAAAATTGAAGAAAATATAGTGTAGATTTAAAATAAAGTCACGATGTTTATAAGAAAGATGAAAAACGGCTTAGACACAACTATGTCGTTATGAGACCTACAGGTCATTTTTGGATTAATCTATCGAAATGGTTATCTAACGAAAAGATTGATGCCGTAAGTCAATCCTCACCTTGTAAAAAGAAATAAAGAGAATCGAGATAACACTCAGTCCAAAAGTGATAAAAAAGACGCTCTTGTGATTGCGGATATGAAACACTCAATGAGATTGTTGTTACCCTCTCGATTCTTCCCAATCAATCCGTTATTGACTTTGGTGAGCAATACAATTCTCTACAACTTCTCTGAAGGAAATCCAGTGGTAGAAAAGGATTTCTTGGTTCTTAAATACTCTTTTTTCTGTGATGTTAATTAAGAGAAATCAACTTTTTGTTGAACAATTGTGATTGTCACTTGAAATAATGGAAATTTCCAGGTCGATGAAGTCCCCTATTATTCGATTATTTTCAACAATACTTTTAACACAGCCGACAAATAAAAAAGAACCATAAAAAAGATGTAGCCATACTTCTTTCTCAATCAAGAAAAGAGTATATGCTGCACTTTTTTTACTGAATTAATGTTTAGTTTGTACGAGGTCTCTTACCGTCTTAGAGGAAATTTGACTAAAATCCATAGTCGAATCGATTCCCGTGCCAAAGGAATGATCAATAATGATGTCTCACGTCCTACTCCAAAGGCAAATGTCCCTCTTGTTTACATCTGCATTTTCTTAATATCCGAGTTTTCTGTTTCATTAGCATCTGTTTGTTTGCTTTTTCTTGATCCGCATTGGGCTTATCATCTGGGTTTACGTCCACTAATTAAGACGACTAAGGGTAGTTAGCCTTCGGTAAGTGCTAAGTAATGCTTTACTTTCCCGTTATATTCAACGATTAGAACATCATCTCGCTCTTTTGTGGTGTATATTTTTGTTCCTATGGGTAATTGATTGGCCATACCATCTTTAAAAGATTTACTGAAATCGTTTGAGAATTCCTCTGTAATTTCTCCAACAAATTCGTTCTTAGTCAGTTTAAGCTCATTCACCCATTCAATATCCGTTTTATAAATGATCTTTTCCCATTGGAGAATGTCTGCATTTTTATCAAGATTTAAAACTTCTTCTGCATCTGGATTTTTAGATGTCACGGTTTTGATTTCTGTTTTAACACAACCCGACAAATAAAAAATGCAAACGATTAACATGAAAACCAATATGTTTTTCTTCATCATACACCTCCATTCAATTAGACGTATGGTATTATCTTTCGTTACCGAATATGGCTTTGTATTGCTATTAAGTGTTCCGGTTAGTTATTCATTCATTTTCATCCGAAAAATAAAAAAATGCCCTTTCATACCGAGGGCATTTTCATAATCCAATTTATTAATTTACGAAAAGATATAACTTCCTATGATATTCCACAAATGCCTGCTGGTCCTTTTCCGTGTAGTCCATCCACTTTACTTTCTTGCATCTTTCCTCTAATCTCTCATTCAGTTCATCTTCTATTTCATTCATGAAACGAATGATTTCCCCATAAGGCATATTGAAATGACGGGCTGCAAGCCGGGGCGGAGAATGCTTTACCAGCAATCTCATGAATTGATCGACCGTGTCCGCCTTCGATGCAAGATAATCTTCCTCGCTCACGATGAATTCATACACTTGTTTTTTCACGCCAGAAAGTCTGGTCACTTCGTCGCGCAATAAAAACTCCATTAATCTTTCGTTCATGCGGCTCTACCTCGAATTTGTTAATATTTACATTCCTTGAGATCATGTATGAAAAGGCTACATTGCTCAACACCTCATTATGACACCGTAACCGCAAGCCATCAAGCAATTCCTGTAATCAAACACAAAACGTAACGACTACGATTTCCTTTTTAAGTAAAGTACATGTATAAGCCTCATAGCCAACGTTCGTGTTGTATGACAGCTCTTGATGCATAATTAGCATACTTTTTTGGAAAAATATGTGTATGAACAAATGGAGCAACACAACCTTTATTAATTTTTATATATGTAAAGAGAATAATTTTGTTAAAATTTGATATAATAAATGTAATATTTAGTCAATTGGTATCTTTTTATAGAATTCGCTTTTATAAAGGGGTAAAATGAAGCTAATGACATCTTATTTTTTCTAAATGTTTCCGAGGAGTTATAGGGTGGGTAAGCAAGTACATAGTGACAGCTAAAATGCTGTCCGACATATCGGTTGTTTTCATTTGTTCAGAATAACAATGAAAAGAATAAGGAGTGATTTTTTGAAACCTTCAACAAATCGCATGTTAACCCGTATTAAATCCGTTTATATGTTCATTAGTAATAACGGTACGGTTTCTACTCAAGAGCTTGTAGAAGAATTTGGCATCACTCCTCGAACTGTGCAGCGCGATTTAAATGTCTTAGCGTACAATGACCTTGTTCAAAGCCCCAGCCGTGGCCTTTGGACGACAACAAGTAAAAAGGTGAAGATGTCATCGTAAAAAGAACGACCACCCGAACAAAATCGATATGTAAAAAAAATACTTTGAGGCGGACAATATTTGTCCGCCTCATTTTTTCATGCTTATTTATCATTCAGCAGGTTGGCCCGCCTTTAACTGTTCAAGCTCTTCCGCCGTTAACTCACGGTATTCACCAAGCTCAAGTTCTTCATCCAGTTGTAAACTTCCCATGGAAAGGCGCTTGAGGTAGACGACACGTTTGCCCACGGCCTCAAACATCCGCTTCACCTGATGGAACTTTCCTTCCATGATCGTCAACTCGATATCCGATGTCAGTCCTGATTTTAAAATATTCAATTCCCCTGGTTTTGTCTCGTACCCATCATCTAAGGTCACGCCGTTGCGGAATGCCTCGATATCCCGTTCCGTTACTTCGCCATCAATGACGGCAAAATATGTTTTAGGAACATGTTTCTTCGGGGAAAGCAGTTGGTGGGCAAGCTTTCCGTCATTAGTGATCAGCAATAAACCTTCTGTGTCCTTATCCAGACGGCCCACAGGGAATGGCTCGAACACCGAATCCTCTGGCTCCAAGATATCGATGACCGTTTCTTGGTGTTTGTCTTCCGTTGCCGACAATACGCCTGGCGGTTTATTCATCATTAAATATATGAACTCCCTGTATTCAACCCGTTCACCATGAACCGTCACAATTTCCTTATCAGGGTCCACTTGTTCTTTAGGATCCTTCAGTAGCCTTTCATTGACCTTGACGGCGCCGGATTTCAGGAGCTTTTTCACTTCTTTCCTGCTTCCATACCCAATATTGGATAATATCTTATCAATTCTCATCATTTCCTCCTAAAGCCTTTTCAGTAAAAGGCCTTGCCCACTATAATGACAGGCAAGGCAAAATATTTAATCCGGGATTCACTTTATCATACCCTTTTTTTTACACATCAAACTTCTATCCTTTATAATCCTAATTTAGCTTTTAACCGATCGATCCGGGTACCGAACAAACGATGGGCAAGTTTGCTTTTTAAGGATAGCGCTGCAAAAATGAGAGCTCCAAAGGTTGCACAAATGGCCACGATCAAAATCGCTTGAAAGCGCCCTTCCGTTGTAAACCACAGCGATAATAAACTGTTCATGCCCCATACAGCCAGTCCCATTATGATTGAAAATACAGTGATCAATACGGATCTTCTGATGGTAAGGCTATAACGATAGCCAGTAAAGTAGGTAATGACATATAAATTCAGCAAGACAGCTGCCAAGTAGCCGAAGGCCGTGGCATAAACGGATCCTTCCGTTTCAAACAACTTGATCAGCGGGATATTTAAGCTCAATTTGATTAAAAAGCCAACTAGCAGGCTTAGCACCGTATATTTTTGCTGATTGATCCCTTGTAAAACAGCCGCCGAAATGGAAAAGAGCGCAAATAAGATGGAAACGGGAGCATAAGCCTTCAGGACACTGATTCCAAGCGGGTCATGGCTGTAAAAGGCACTATAGATTGGATCGGCCAGCACCGACATGCCAACGACCGCAGGAATCGTAATGAACAACAAAATTTGAAAGGCCTGGTTCAGCTGGCGGTTGAACTCTTCCGAATCCTCGCTTACATATGCCTTCGTCACCGAAGGAAGAAGTGCCATCGAAAACCCGGTTGCAAGCGTCATTGGAATCACGACAAGTTTCTGGGCATACACGTTCAAAACCCCAAGAGCATCTTCCGCGACATGCTGTAATCCGATGGACGACATCGCTTTATTGAAAGACAATAAGTCCGCAAACTGAAACATTGGCATCGCGATCCCGACGAATATGAAAGGAATCGACGAAAGAAATATTTCTTTATAAATCTCCGGCAGGGAAATTTCCAACGTTCCCCGGTCTTTCTCCATCAAACTGTCCAAATGGGGCTTTTGTTTTTTCCAATACCAAAATAACACCACTAAACCGCCGACAGCCCCGACCGTCGCCGCGAATGTAGCCATTTGGATGGCCTTCACTAAATCTCCATCCATGACATTTAAAACAACATACACACCGGCCAGAAGGAACACGATGCGGACAACTTGTTCAACAACCTGAGATATGGCCGTTGGCTCCATCGCTTCATGACCTTGAAAGAAGCCGCGGATGATACTCATGAACGGTACAAAAATCAAGGCGAAGCTGACAGCCCGTATGATCTCCGTGACATCCCCTACATCTTCCTTCTTGACTCCAAAGATTCCAGTAAACATCGGTGCCATGGTATAGAGAATCAAAAAAGCGAGAAAACCGGTGGCAGCCATTAATTTCAGGCTCGATTTAAATAACTTCTCACCGACGGCGTACTCCTCGAGCGCATTATACTTCGAAATGAATTTAGAAACAGCAAGCGGCATGCCTGCCGTTGCAAAGCTGATGAAAATCGTATATGGAACGTACCCATATTGATAGAGGGTAGCCCCTTTATTCCCAACCATATGTTCAAAGGGGATGACATAAAACAAACCAAGAATCTTGGAAATAATCGCTCCCAGCGTTAATATAAAAGCCCCTTTTAAAAATTTAGACGACATCTAATCCCATCCTGCCTCTGTCAGTTACGTTTTACACGCTTTTTATCTTAACATAATAAATTAATTTTTCTATAAAAACTACTCTCAAGTTTATCTTTTTCGAAGATAATACACAAACAAATAATTTCTCTTTTTCTACATTCGCAATCTGACGGGCTCTTGCTATATAATGAAGGGACTGAAAATGATAAAGTGGTGATCAATTTGAAATATGATGTAGTGGTAATTGGCGGCGGTCCTTCCGGATTGATGGCAGCAATTGCAGCCGGGGAAAAAGGTGCCCATGTATTGTTAGTGGATAAAGGCGAGAAGCTTGGAAGGAAACTTGCAATCTCGGGCGGCGGACGCTGCAACGTGACGAACAGGCTCTCCATCGATGAAATCATTCAGCATATCCCTGGAAACGGGCGATTTCTATATAGTGCTTTCTCAGAGTTCAACAATGAAGACATTATTCAATTCTTTGAAAAATTGGGCGTGGCTCTAAAAGAAGAGGACCATGGCCGGATGTTCCCAGTTAACGATAAAGCACAGAGTGTCGTGGATGCCCTACTGACGCGCCTGTCGAATTTAAAGGTTACGACTTATAAGAACTCACCAGTTGCCGAAGTTCTCTATGAACATGGAAAAACAAGCGGGGTCCGGTTAAAAGATGGACAGACCATTGACACAGATGCAGTCGTGATTGCTGTCGGCGGAAAATCAGTTCCTCACACCGGTTCAACCGGGGATGGCTACGCATGGGCTAAAAAGGCGGGGCATACGATTACCGAATTGTTCCCAACTGAAGTTCCCGTACTTAGCCATGAAACATTCATTAAAGATCGAACACTTCAAGGCCTTGCACTTCGGGATGTTTCATTGAGTGTCCTCAACCCAAAAGGCAAGGCCCTGATCACACACCAAATGGATATGCTCTTCACCCATTTCGGCGTCTCCGGTCCAGCTGTTCTAAGGTGCAGCCAATTCGTCGTGAAGGCGATGAAAAAATGGAACCTATCGGAAGTGACAATGAAACTCGATGCCCTTCCCGACCGAAACAAGGAAGAGGTCTTTCAAGACATCATGAAAGAAATCAAAGCCGAACCGAAAAAAGCCATTAAAAATACGTTAAAAGGATTAGTTCCTGAACGATACCTTCACTTTCTGCTTGAGCGAAGCGGCATCGATCTTCAAGAACAAGGAGCGACGATATCAAATGAAAAAATCCGCCGCTTTGCTGAACTATGCAAGGACTTCCAATTTGGAGTGCATGGCACCCAGCCGCTAGAAAAAGCCTTCGTCACGGGGGGCGGCGTATCCGTCAAGGAAATCCACCCAAAAGAAATGGCATCCAAATTAATGGATGGCCTGTATTTTTGCGGTGAAATTCTGGATATACACGGATACACTGGCGGCTACAATATCACCTCGGCATTAGTAACCGGAAGACTCGCCGGAATGAATGCTGCCATGTATGCCCGTTCATAATTCCTAAAAAAGGCTGATCCGTTTGGATCAGCCTCTTTTTTATGCGATTTATAATCATTCAGTGCTTGATGGACATTAATTCAGGCGCTGGCGCAGGTTTTTCGGCCATTCTTGCACTTTTTCCGACCCACAGCGCTTTTATTCGACCGTACTCCTACTTTTTTCGACCCATAACGTTTTTATTCGGCCGTTCTCTTAATCGACCGCTTCCTCTTTTATTCCGGCTCACTATTGGAAAATTCTGGATGATAGCGAAAAGCTTCGAGGTCAACGGTATTCCTCTTCGTGAATGTGACGCCTTCACTCTCCAGCATCGCCTTCTGGTGTTCTGCGGCTCCCTCTGCTTTTATGCCGATTTCGCCTTTGGCATTGATAACCCGATGCCAAGGAAGGTCATGTTTTTTGCTGCTTGAATGAAGGATCCTTACGACCTGCCTTGCACCTTGCTGACTTCCGGCGAGCTGTCCTATTTGACCATATGTCATCACTTTGCCGGAAGGGATATGTTGAATGATCTTAATCACCCGTTCTGTAAAACTTTCCAAATTACTCACCCCTTTGTTCTATCCGTTTACCAATCGTAATTTTTTTATCGGTTATCAGGAACCCATGATGCTTGATCAAGTCGATTTTAAGCTCAGCAGGCACTCTACAGTCATCGTAAGCATAGATAGAAATCAATCCTCGTTCATTGATCCATTTATCGATTCATTTTTCATATGCCCCTATCGCTCTCTAACTTGATCCTCATTGCCCCATGTCCGCACGAGTTGATTCCGTTTTAGAATATGTATCGATGTTTTTCAAGAAACAATTAACCATCGTTGAAGGATGGAAGTCTCCATGAAAACAATAAAAATCAAAATTATTAATAAGATGCACTTTCTCCAATTGCTCCTATGTATTACGTTTAACTTTACCCATTATCAGCAAGTTTGTAAAATTCATAGAAAAATATAGTCAGTTTTTCTTAATTAAAGGGGTGAAATCCTCAGCTGTTTTAATTTGTTGATTCGAATTGGGGCTGCTTTTAGTCCACACGGTGAAAGACCAAGCAGCCCAATTCAACAGGCTCGTTCTTCATGTATTTTCCCAATTTGATGTTCGTACTTAAATCACGGGATAATACGGTACATAACGCGGGTTATAATAATATGGCGGTCTTGGCCCTATGAGGGGCAATTCAAAGGTATTGGGGTTGGAATCATATAACAACTCCACTTTTTCATCCGATTGTCCGACCAATAGCAACTTCACATTTTCGCTATAATAATATGGCATATGGAGGCCTCCAAAAATTTTTTTCCTATCCTTTAGCATATTCCAACAGCACGGCAACGAGCCCGTACCTAAACCTGTTCTTCATGCACGGCATTCCACTTTCTTGGAACATTCACGAAAATAGACTACCTTGATTTGCCCGAATTACAGCAATAGGTAGTCTCATATTGATTATATGTACGGAAAACGATAGGGCGAATCCCGCCTTCATTTTTTCTTATAAATGATCATCGCACTAAAACAGTAGATTTGTTCCTCTTCCTCTTCACCTGTAGTGGCGACATTATATTTGATGTCAACGATTTGATTATCACGAATGTCTTCCAAGAAAACGTTCATTTCATCCTCTAGATCCTTTTCATGCTCATAATCGAATAATTTGACTTGTATCATCGGCTTTCCCCTGCCCTTTTACTATAATGATAGTTATTGTGCAGGATGCCCATTTTTCATGTTGATTATACCTGATTTGTTTGTAGAGCGGCTAATAATGCTACCACTTCAATCCCCGACTTCTTCTGTAGAGGCTACCCCGCCCATATCAGGCGTCAGTGCCCTTTTATCGACCATCACTCTTTCGATCACGTCCAACACTTTTGCCCCCCACTCCTCATGCCCGAAGAAATCAAGAATCTGACTAGCGGACCATATGGCCGCAAGTGGATTGGCGATGCCTTGATGGGCAATATCCGGCGCTGAGCCATGAATCGGTTCGAACATCGAAGGATAAATCCGTTCCGGGTTTAAATTGGCTCCGGCTGCCAAACCCATCCCGCCTGCAATGGCAGCACCTAAATCCGTGATGATGTCACCAAACAAATTGGAGGTGACAACGATTTGAAATCGTTCGGGCTGTTTGACAAAAAACATGCTTGCCGCGTCGACCAGATAGGAATTCGTTTCTACCTCCGGATACTCAATCCCGATTTCTTCAAAAACCTGATCCCAAAAAACCATTGAATAATTTAATGCGTTCGCCTTGCTTATACTCGTTAGCGTCCTGCCCGTTTTACGCGCCAGTTCATACGCATAACGGATGATTCTCTCCGTTCCCTTTCGCGAAAAGACCCCCGTCTGCAGTACAACTTCTTCTGGCTTGCCTTTGAAAAGCCAATCACCAGCACCGGAATATTCCCCTTCACTGTTTTCACGGATGACAATCATATCGATTTGGTCTCGTGTCACGTCTTTTAATGGACAAGGTGCACCTTGAAGCAATTTAACGGGTCGAACATTTACATATTGGTCAAATTGCTTTCTGATTTTCAGCAGAAGCTCACGTAATGAAATATGATCCGGGACACCAGGATAACCAACCGCCCCAAGATACACGGCATCAAACTTCATAAGTTGTTCCAGCCCGTCTTCGGGCAGCATTTTACCATGCTCAAGATAATATTCGCATCCCCATGGAAAATATGTGAACTCGAAAGAAAAATCCCCGGCAATCCCAGCCACTTTTTTTAGGACCTTAACACCCTCATTAATCACTTCAGGTCCTATTCCGTCACCCGCAATGACCGCTATTTTATAAACATCCATTCTTCGCCCTCCTTTATCTATATTTTCTGATTTCAACACCCTAATTTTAACATATAACTTTTGCATTCCCGCTCCTAATGGAAACGCTTAAATGTGAACGGCAAAAAAAAATTTTATCGGAAAGGTCCATAATGCAAAAAGAGCCCTTTCATGAAAGGACCCTTTTCATGCCTTTAAATATGCACGTCTTTCCGCATATTCTCGGCAATGTGAACAAACCGCGATTTTTTTTCTTTCTTCATTCAAATATGTCGTTACATTCTTGGATTTACGCTTACAAAAGTAACAGGTTTTTTTGAAGAGCTTCACTTAACGATGACTTCGCCGTCCCATTCAAGCATTCCGCCTTCCATGTTTGCCACTTTATATCCTTGTTCCTGAAGATAATGGCATACATTTTCACTGCGGCGTCCTGAACGGCAGATAAAGATGTATTCTTTTTCTTTATCAAAATAATCAAGGTTAGCTGGGATATCATTCATGCGGATATGTTTCGCGCCTTCGATCATTCCTTCTTGCACTTCTTCGTCTTCACGAACATCGACAAGTTCCATCGCTTCGCCTGCCTCAAGCTTTGCTTCCACTTCTTCAGTTGTAATGATTTTGATTTCTTCCATAATTAGCACCTCGAATTATCGTATGATTTATCTAATTCATTATAACAAAATTTCCAGTTAAACATCACTTAATGAATCCTCGGCTTTTAAGGTTCACATTCAACCGGCCAGCTGATTGAAAAGACATGTACACTTTTTTCTACTGTCGGCATGCCATTTTTATCAAAACACTCATTACTGGCATCCATACATGATTGCTAGGAACAGCAATGAAAAAAGCCATACCCGTCATTCGTTTTTTAGGTACCGCCTGAAATTCCTCACTTGATCTGAGTTCCTGCATTGAATGCAACCTGATCCGTATACCTCTCCGAGCATCACCATTGTAATAGTTTACCATATAGCAGTTAAAAAGGTTCGGTCCTCACTCATTTTATCGGGGAAGAACTCCATCTTTATCAACTCTCAACTTTTTACCGTTTCTATAAACCATTCTGGATAAAATGGCTCCTAATAAGGCCGCCACTATCAGAATACCGAATAGAATCGAATAATTTGCGATGATCCCTATCAAAGTGGATGAGAAGATACTCCCGAAATATCGAAAGGTAGAAAAGATACCCGAAGCCGAGCCCGATACCGATTCATCCACTGCTTCCAGGGAAGCTATCTGCATGCTTGTAAGTCCTAAACCGATCGCCAGCCCATTCACAATGAGTGTGAAGGCTAAATACAGAAGTGATTGGGTTTGGATGACGAATAAGAATAATAGATTCGTTAACACCGTGATGGCGAATGAAAGGAATATGACCTTTTCCGATGCGTATCTCCGGTTAAGCTGTCCTCCTATCATATTGCTGACTGCCATGGAAATCGAGAACAAGGATAACAATGCACCGCTCATGGAAGTCGATATATCCATTTTTGTGGTCATAATCAGCGGCATGACCAACAAAATCGCGTACATCGTGAAATTATTGATCAATACAGATAAATTGGCATTTACGAATACGGGACTCTTAAATAAGCTAAAATCGATAATCGGGGATGGAACAGAACGTTCTTTCCGTACGAATAATCCCACGAATAGAAGGCTCCCGATACCAAGTACGATATACATCGTCATCGATTCTGCATGAGTCAAAGTAATCAATAAAGTGATCGTAACGGCTAAATAAAAGGAGCCGATAACATCCAATGGCTGTCGGGCATTCTTTTTCTGCAGCTTAGGTATAAGGAAAACGCCTCCAGCAAGTGCACCCAATAAAAACGGGACGTTAACCCAGAATATCGCTTTCCAACTAGCTACAGCAATTAAAAACGAGCCTATTAATGGACCTACTGCCGCTCCTAGACCCATTCCCAATCCGAAAAAACCCAAAACCCCCGGCAGCCGCCCGTGTGAAACGGTCTGACGGATAAGGGCTACGACATTCGGGATCAGCAGCCCGCCCCCTATGGCCTGCAGTGACCGAAAAGCGACAAGCATATTTATATTTGGGGCAAGCCCGCATCCAATAGACGCAGCAAAGAATAGTAATATGCCAATTATATAGATTTTCCGATTGCCATATATATCGCCAAGTTTACCAGCAATCGGCTGGGTAACGGCCATTACAATGAGATAGATAGTGACAACCAATGTGGCACTGTGTATATCCAAACCGTAAAAGTCTGAAATCGACCCGAGCGCTATCGAAATCATCGTTGAATTGATCGGTACTAGAAACGCCGCCATTAAAGTAAAAACGATCATCAGGTATTCCCTCTGTCTACTCATTCTTTCACCTCCATCCTTATAAGGGAAAACAATAGCCTGAACGGATGACACTATGCATTACTAATCCGCTTCAGGTTTAATTTACTCATGCATCGATTATCGTAACGGTTCCTGTATTCCCATCGACAATGACATGATCTCCATTTTTCAATCGATCCGTTCCTATTTTTGTCCCTAACACTGCGGGAATCTGATATTCTCTGGCAATGATCGCTGAATGGGACAGCATGCCGCCAGTATCAGTAATGATCGCTTTTGCATCCTGGAAAAAGGACGTCCAGACTGGTGTCGTGGTCCTGCAGACAAGTATATCTCCCTTTTTAAAATCAGAGGCCTCATGCATACCGGATATCACTTTGACTTTTCCTTCGCATACGCCGCCGGATGCTGAAATGCCTTTAATCGTATTCGACGTATTTCCCTTGTTTTCGTCCAATGGACCAAACACCATTTCCACGAAAGCACGTTCTTCATCCGTTGGTTCGCCAAAAAATGATGGAGTTTTCATTTTCTCATGCAAATCATACTGCCTTTTCCGTTCCAATACCGTATCCATTAAAGAGTGTGGAGCATCTAAAACCGATATGATCTCATCTTTATATAAAAACCAAATATCTTCCACGTCATCCAGCACGTTCTGCTGCACTAAAAGCTCACCTACCTTCAATAAGTATAAACGTGTCTTTGCATCAAACATGGCATCAATATAAAAATGGTGATCATCCGTGATAACAACTGCATCCAAGGTCATTTGGTAATATTTTTTAAATACTTCCCGCTCTCCGGGGTCTTCAATTCCATTTAAAAACCTTTGGTAAATCCGTTTCCCGGCAGCCACTGCAGTTTCGAATTCTTTATCAAAATCATATCCATTGATGATGAAATTCTTAATGATTTGCAGTACATGCTCAGGATTTTCAATCCAGGTTTCTCCAACGAAATCATGTGCCTTAAGACATCTGTATCCATACACATTGACGAAATTATCAACTCGGTCCAGAAAATCCTTCCCTTTCCCAAAAGCGCTCAGCATCTGGTATAAGTTTCCTTCATCAGAATCCATGATGACCTTTTGCAACTGAGGTTCATTCTTCGCTTTCAATGATAATTGCCATAAGATTCGATCGGATTCCAGTGACTTATTCATGACTCCGGCCATGGATTGGTAAAGTTCATGGCGTGGCTCGCTCCCTAACAAGCTTTGAAATAGCTTTTCAAGCTTAATATTAATGCTCATATGTGGAAGGACGATCATAAAGTGCCAATAATAGACCTCCTTGAAAAACCCTTCTAACTCATCTAACCCTCTTTTGACTTTTTCAGCCGTGAATTCCTTCGATGTTTCCTCATCCATATATCGATAAATGGGCAGCAAATGATCATGGATGATATCATACATCCTGTTAGTCATCTCTGGATACAAGTCCTCCATAAGCTTTTCGTTATCTATGTTCAATTGCTGTGGGTCCGTTCCGGATTGGATCTGCTTTCCGTAATAATAACCGTTATGGACTTTCATTTGGAGATATCCCGTCGGTTCCCTCAGCTCCTCTGTCGCTTTAGCCATTCCTTGATAAAATGGTTGAGTGAAAATCGAAGCGAATAGTGGTGAAATTTGATCAGGAAATCTGGAATCGATCAAAAACCAAAATTCATCCTTATCATTCCGTTCCAAAATAAACTCTTTCCTGGCGAATGGAATGTCTTCTGTGTCTTCGACCACCGTTGTGATCGGACGGGCTTGCAGGAGATATACCTTTTGATCTTGAATTCCGAATTCCAAATCGACAGGATGCCGATAATGCTTCTCCACCTCTAGTGTCAATTCGATCAATTGTGAAATCATCGCATCATTTAGGCAATATGCATCCCGTTCCGCTCTAGTGGTTTCCACTTCTTCAGTGCCTGTGGAGCCGGAAACGATTTTCAGTTCCTTGCTGCCCTTGATTTTCTTGATTTTTGTACCATCACGTTTAGCCAAATAGGTATCTGGTGTAACGACACCGGATACCACCGCCTCCCCGAGCCCATAACTGGCATTGATCAATATATGTTCTGAATTGTATGTAACGGGATCATGGCTGAAAACCACTCCTGAAACCTCTGAATGTATCAGACCTTGAACCACAACGCCAATTGATATTTTTTCAACTTTTTCATGAATGGTTTCGGTATATTGCTGGACTCGGTTCTCGAAGCAGGAGGCCCAGCAACCTTTTACCCTTGATAGGAATTCTTCTTCCGTTTTAACATTCAGATATGTTTCATACTGACCGGCAAAGGATGCCCCTTCCAGGTCTTCTGTACCCGAAGAAGAACGGACTGCCAAGGATGTATATTCTTCTCGCAGCTCATGAAAAGAACTCAACAGGATGCTTGATAAATCTTCCGGGATGCCCGCTTCCATAATCTCGATTTGAATGGTTTCACTCTTTAAATCCAGTTCATTCATTTCCGCAAAGTGCATAAAGGAATCATTGTTAATAACAAACCCATTTGGGACGGGCATGCCCAATTTAGTCATTTTAATTAAATTTAAAGCTTTTCCCCCTACGATATCTTTGGACTCAGTAGCATTGTTGAATCTCTCTGTATACATATTATTTGCTCCCCTTCCATCCCTTTGAATTAAAATAAACCCCTTTTGAACATACAATCGTTTGTCATTCCCAAGGCAGGGATTAGCCCACCAATTGGAATAACAACCATTATTAACCATAAAATAAACCCTACTTCATTTCACGTGAAAAGGCTTACATCCTTTCCCATGTCGGAAACCGCCCGCGCAATGATTCTTAGGGCTTTCTTTCCATTTTCCTTGATGGCCATTCGGCTAAAATGCAACAAACTATTCAATTTTATATGTATTTACGTTCAAAACGTAAATACATCAAGTCCATACATAACCGAAAAATCCCTACTATAGTCACAATGGGACCAGGATGTAAAAATGCCAGCGAATATAGTATATTCGCTGGCGTTATAAGGAATGAAACTGTGTTAATGCTTGAATCCCAATCAAAAACACCAGAAAAACTGAGGCTGCTCGAATTCCAGCAATCGGTCGGCATGTCCATCTCCACTAATGCGGACTTCCAATAAAAAAAGAGAAAGACGGATATCCCGTCCCTCTCCTTCATACTTGATTAAAAGTCGAAATTATCAGGATCTGGACCAACACGGTGATTCTGATTCAATCCATCAATTTGGTTCAATTCCTCTTCCGTCAATTCGAAATCGAATACAGATGAGTTTTCTACAATACGATATTCTTTAGTGGATTTGGGAATCGTTACAATCCCATTTTGTATATCCCAGCGCAAAATGACTTGTGCAACTGATTTGCCATGCTTGGTCGCAATTGCTTGTAAAACTTCATTATCCAGAAGTTCACCTTGCATCAAAGGAGACCAAGCTTCTAGTTGAATGCCTTGTTCCTTACAAAATGCCTGAACTTCTTTTTGAGTTAAACGCGGATGGCATTCAACTTGATTGACCATCGGCTTCACTTCCGCATCTTTCATTAAATCTTTAAGATGGTGAATCTGGAAATTGCTCACACCGATCGCTTTTACTTTTCCTTCTTTATAAAGAGTTTCCAACGCTCTCCAAGCTTCCTTATATTTTCCTTCCACAGGCCAATGGATAAGATATAAATCCAAGTACTCCAAGCCAAGTTTCTTTAAGCTTTTTTCGTAAGCCGCGATTGTTGATTCATATCCTAAATCAGCATTCCAGACTTTTGATGTTACGAATAAATCTTCCCTTGAGATTCCAGCTTCTTTTAAGCCTTCAAGGATCCCTTGTCCGACCCCTTCTTCATTTTCATAAATGGCAGCCGTATCAATACTGCGATAACCATGTTTAATGGCCACTTTAACTGCATTTACCAGCTCCGGTCCTTCTTCCACCTTAAATACGCCCAATCCGAACCAAGGCATTTTAACGCCATTATGCAACGTAGTTGTATCTTGTAAATTTTTCACCATTATACTCTACCCCCAAATTTTTTCTTCATTGTTTTTAAGATTGTAATGCGTTTAAGTATCAGTATCATTACATCCCTTCAAGGAACCTCCCATCATTCGCTGAAGGGATGCAATGATACTTGGTTAATGATACTCTAAACGCATAGCATGCTTTTTCTAACATGCATCACTTTTTCAATCCTATGCTATTTTGCCAGTTCCCCTGGAACGGTCTTTACTTTCCAAGGCACGGCTCCAAGCTGTTAAAACCACTGCTGCAAACACCATAACTCCACCTATCCACGCTGTATGAATCAGTCCGATCGAATCCGTAATCACCCCGCCTAAGTAGGCACCAATGGCGATTCCCGCATTGAAAGCAGCAATATTGATGGCTGACGCCACGTCTACTGCACTCGGCACGAAACGCTCCGCTAACATGACGACATACACTTGAAGCCCCGGAACATTCATGAATGCAAATAATCCCATTAAAATGATCGTAATTAGACCGGCTATCTTAAACGGTGCCGTGAAAGTCAAGACAACAAGTACAATGGCTTGAATAAGAAACATATAGAATAGGGCATTAATAGGATTGCGATTCGCGAATTTCCCGCCAAGGGTATTTCCTATTGCTATGGCTACTCCATATATTAGCAAAATCAATGCTACAGTTCCTTCTTTATACCCTGTCACTTCCTGAAGTAATGGCGAGAGGTACGTGAAGACAACGAATGTACCTCCATACCCTAATGCTGTAATGATGAATACTAGCAGCAATCGGCCATTCGTAACCAATTTGATTTGATCACGGAACGTTGTCCGTGCAGCTTTTCTTAAATCGGATGGGACTAGGATGCTGTTCCCGATGAAAGCAATCACGCCAATTGCCACAATGATGATGAAAGCGAATCTCCAGCCGAATTGCTGCCCGACGAAGGTTCCAAAAGGAACTCCGGTCACCGTTGCCACCGTCAGGCCTGTAAACATGATGGCGATGGCACTTGCCCTGCGGTTTTCAGGAACCAAATCAGCAGCAATCGTAGCGCCGATTGACATGAAGATACCATGTGCAAGCGCTGAAATGACACGTGCGATCAATAATACACCGACCGTGGTCGCAGAAGCCGCTAATGCATTTCCGGCAATGAACACGACCATTATCCATAGCAATAAAGTCTTTCGCGACATATTCGATGTCAGGGATGTCAGGATAGGTGCCCCGAACATGACCCCTAAGGCGTATAAGGATACCGTCAATCCCGCCGTCGTCACTGTAATATGTAAATCTTTAGAAATGAGTGGTAATAGTCCAACGCTGATGAACTCTGTTGTTCCAATCGCAAAGGCACTGATCGCTAAAGCCAGCAATGCCCATGTACTTCTATTTTTACTTGAAATCATATCCTCTTCTCCTTCTCGTCTTTTGTACTATCATTGAAATTGCCTTAGCAACTTTTTTTATAAATGGTACAGTTGAATTCGGTGTGCAGATGTTATTATGAGTTATAATAGAAATAAAAAACAGTACGTACTTTAAAGTGGTATAGGCACCTTTTAGTACCTATAAAACAAGGAGAGTATGCCAATCATGCAAAAAAAGAAATACAATATATCAGTTGAAGCGACACTGGAAGTAATGGGCGGAAAGTGGAAATGCGTAATCCTCTGCCATCTGACCCACGGAAAAAAGCGGACCAGTGAATTGAAGCGCCTTATGCCGAACATCACCCAAAAAATGTTGACCCAACAATTGAGGGAGTTAGAAAAGGACGAGGTCATCAATCGTATCGTTTATAACCAAGTCCCCCCTAAAGTGGAATATGAACTTAGTGAGTATGGGCAAAGCCTGGAAAGTATCCTATCCGCACTGTGTACGTGGGGGGAAAATCACATAACCAGAGTGTATGGGGATAAGTTTTCCGTTCTCGAGGAAAGTGTATTGAATGATCAATTAAAGTAATTCAAAACAAAAAAACGGAGTCCACTAAAGGGATTCCGTTTTTTTGCTGAACCGATCAAACATCATCATTGAAGAATAAAACAAAAAAGATTAGCTCAAATGTGCTATTTTTTTTGTTTATAATGAATCCTCCTAATTTAACTAATAAATGCAAAGTGAAAATGATCATGGACACTACATACCCATCAAGAGCTGAATCATATCCTCCAGATATTAATAATTCAGGTTTGAAGCAAATAAAAATCGATATTGCGAGAGGTATTAAAACAAGAATGAAAGCCAGCTGGGTTTTGTTATCCATAAAGAATTCCGCCTCAGTTTATTAATTTAACAAATTATAACAAACCTAATAAAAATACCATCGTAAGAGGCATCCGTTTTATTCCCCACTGCATTTTTGGTATAATATGTATGCGATTTAATATGTAAACTCTGTATGTGATCAAGCAGGACAGTGTTGATCACTTAAAGTTTTTATTTTGTAAACAAATGAGTATAATGGTGAAACCAAGGAGTGACATATGAGGGTCTTATTAGAATTGATGCGCATCATATTAATATTCGGGATAGCCGGATCGATCATTTCAAATATTGTAAACGGTATATATATAAACATAGGAGTTAATCAGAATCAGTATGGCTGGCTAGGCTCGATTGCGATACTCATTTTATTATTTGTCTGGTATAGAAATAAACTTCAGTTCAGTGGCTGGTATTCGGGAAAAGGGAAGGAAAAGCTTCCAAAAACGGCCTCCCAAATACTAATCATGTGTTCACTCTTTTTGTTATGTGCCCCACCTGTTTTAAGTGTGCTGCAGCTGATATTTCAATAATCGGGATTCTTTATCCCAGATAGAGCAGGAGTGAACGATTTGCGGAATTTGTTTAATATTGTGGTTCTCATACTCCTACTCGGTGGATTTTGGTATGGATATGGTAAAAATATTCAGGAGTCTGGATTCAAGGCGGGGGTTGGTTCCTTTGCATCCGATGTTCGTTCCTTCATAAACGGGCCCGAGGTTTCAACTGCCTTGGAAAAACTGAACACCGGAGTCAACAACCTGATGGGTTCGCTGGCTGAAACTTTGGATACCGCTTCAGAAAAAGAAACGCAAGAAACGGAAAAAGTGAAAAAACCAGCATTGGAAGCACCTTCTGAAGCATCCTTTTCAGTCAGTAATATCGAAATTGGCGACACAAAGGATGACGTAGAAAAACTGGCTGGGGAAGCAAAGCGGAAAACGCGGAATGAATATGGCGTAGACTGGTTCGCCTATCACGAAAATTATCAAAACTTCTTCATGGTTGCCTACGATAATAACAATAAAGTTGTTGGTTTATATACGAATCAAGATTTGATTTCCTCAAAGGAAGGCATTAAACGCGGCACCCCTAAGGAAACCGTGACTGCGAAATTGGGCGAGCCTGTAACAAAACTTCTTAAAGGCAACGTCTATTATCAGATTCGAAGTGATGGCGAATACGATATGTTTAAAATGGATAATAGCTATGTGACCATTTTTTATGATAAACATGAAAATAATACAGTCACATCGATCCAGATCATCGACGAAAAACTGGAAAAGCAAAAGAGCGGCTATTTTGCAAAAGCCAGCCCCGAGTTAAAGAAAGGCTTCGAATATCAATTATTCGATTTGACCAATGCATCACGGGTCAATCATGATCTCTCAGTGCTTTCATGGGATAAACGAGTGAAGGTCACTGCACAGGATCACAGTACAGATATGGCCGTGAATCAATACTTCAACCATACAAACCTTGAAGGAGAATCCCCGTTCGACAGGATGGAAGATGACAAAATCAAGTTTCGAATGGCTGGGGAAAACTTGGCTGCCGGTCAGAATAGCAGTATCTTTGCCCATGAAGGCCTGATGAATTCCATTGGCCACAGGGAAAACAAATTACAGAAGGATTTTGAATCGCTCGGTGTCGGAGTGGCCTTCGATGAGGAAAATAAACCATATTATACGGAGAATTATTTGAGGAAATAAACCAAAAAGCTGTGCATGGAGAATCCCAGCACAGCTTTTTTCTCCAGAATAAAAGAGAGGGCATCCATTTTTTAAAAATGGATGCCCTCTCTTTTATAATGTATCACCAAACGAATAATCCAACCATCATGGCACTTAACAAGGAAACAGCCATCCCGCTTAGCAGCAGTTTCCAGACATTCCTTCCGATAATGTTCGATTTCTCATCATTTAGGATGGAATTGAATGTTCCATAAATCATTCCCACTGTACTGAAGTTGGCAAATGACGTCAGATAAGTGACAGCAACAGCGACTGTATGCGGAGACAGCGTACTGATTTTATCTTTTAAATCGAGCAAGGCGACGAACTCATTCGTGGCAAGCTTGATTCCCATCAATTGAGCGACATACATGGCATCATGTCCTGTTAGTCCAAGCAGGAATGCAAATGGACTAAAAATGACAGAGAAGATTTTTTGAATGGTCAGGCCATCCACAAAGAAACCGAAAATACCGTTTACACTGGCCGTTAACGCCACATAACCGATTACCATTGCCATGATGACGAAGACCATTTTGGCCCCCACCAGCATACTGTTAGAAATGGTGGAAAAGAAATCTTTACGTTCCTCTTTAGAAGGTACATAAACGACGTCTTCCTCTTTACTGACATCGACGGGATTTAGCATGTTAGCAATTAGCAAGGCATTTAGGCAGTTCAAAGGTATCGCTACAAATACATAGGTTGCCGGTACCATGGATAGGTAGGCTCCAATGATTGAACCGCTGATGCTGCTCATGCTCATGATTCCAAATGTCAAAAGTCGCTGATCTTTAATCGCGCCGAGTTGAACGCGGAGAACAGCAAGTGCTTCGGTATTCCCAAGGAACATCATCTGAATCGAAAAGAAACTCTCAAGTTTTGGCAAACCGGATACTTTTGAGATGAGCCATCCCACTTTATCAATGATCCAGGTAAGTATACCGAAATACGATAAAACATCAAAAAACGTGATAATGAAAATAATTGGCATCAATGCGCTGAAAAAGAAATCCACATGTTCATTTGCCATAACTGAAGGAAAGACGAATGAAATCCCTTCATTTGCACATCCAATCAACCAGGTGAAGAATGAAGCGATCAGATTAATGACCCACGCCCCTATCTTAGTTGATAACATGAACCCTGTGATAAGCAATTCAAGAACCAGTAAGGTAAGAATGGCTTTCCACTTAACGCTCCTTTTATTAGGTGAACAAAGGTAAACGATGCCCATTACAACTAAAACACCCAGTATATTCAATAAGAAATACATGCTTTCATCCCCTTTGGATATATCATTTCCCATTCATTTTTTTTATATAAAAAGCCCTTACCTTTTTACACTTTCAGCCGCAGGAAGAAAGTGTGAAAAAGTAAGAGCCTTCATTAAAAAGGGGGTATGCTGGATCAAGTTTTCAAGCGAACCAACCATAAACCTATTCATCTCTTTTATTTTCATACTTCCTTGTAGTCCGGCATTATTCACGGCTGCCAGGTAGAAACTATCAGACCATTGTTACTGATAATATACAAGGATATTTTTAAAATAAATTCTTAGGAAAGATATCATTTTAAATCAGTTTATTTTCAATTACAATACGTTTTACAATTGTTATATTAATATAAATTTTTCGAAAACATTTTAAAAAGAAGTCTCCGAAGGGCCAATGTTGGGTAATACTTATGAAGTAGTATATCCCACCCATCAACAATAAAAAACACCTGCTTTATAGCGGTGTTGTTATAGCTCGAGTAAATTCGCCATATTACCCTTTAGAGTCATGCCGTTTTAAAAAAACTTCCCACCTGTGATAATCCCTGATTCAATGCTTCATACTAAATAGTATATTTCCTTGATAAGGACGTGGATTTTGGTGGATTTTATTTTTAGCCAGGAAACTCTTACTACAGTTCAGTGGATGTTGAGAGCCATTACATCCTTCATCGTTTTACTTTTTTCGGTTAAATTGATGGGGCAACGAGCCATTTCTCAGTTAAGATTAATTGATTTTATAATGGCATTAATTATTGGGAACATTCTTGCCCACCCTTTGTCTGATGCACATTCAGGTTTGAAGGGTTCAATGATAACGACCTGTGTATTAGTCATTTTATATATCATTAATGTGTTCACAAGTCTTAAGTGGGGCAAACTCCGAAGGTTCTTTGACCCCTCACCCTTTACCCTTATCGAAAATGGGCAAATCGTTTACAAAAGCTTAGCAAGGGCTCGAATCTCCATCGATTTTTTACTATCTGAATTAAGAAAAGAAAAAATTGTCGATATTGAAAAAGTATCACTCGCACTATGGGAACCTGATGGTACTATTTCATTGTTTTTAGATCCTCAATATAAAGCGCTAACTCCAGCAGATATGCATATAGCAACTAAAGCCTTCACTTTACCTAAAACGATTATTAAAGAGGGGAAGATTGATTTTAAAGAATTAAATCAAGACGGTAAAGACGAAGTATGGCTGAAAAAAAGTCTCAAAATGACTTATAATGCGGACGTGAACGATATTTTATTAGCAACCATTGATAATAACGATAACATAAAGGTCTTTTTTTACAAATAGCTCCTTGAAGCCCTTAGTACTGCGAAAGAATATAAATACTTTTTTCTCGCTTAAAAATAATTCCCGGTGAAAATTTGAGTTATTTCTTTTTGCAGACAAAATAAAATCCCCTCAAGAAGAAAGTGTAAAACCTACATATAAATGTCGGCTTTACACTTTCAAACTTAAAGGGGATCATATCACATTCATGACCTTCAAGAAAACTCTCTTATTACTCCGACCAATGCAGAGTATTTAAGAACTTGTACACATCCTCATAAACCTGCTCACGTTCTTTACCTAATGTGATTATATGGCCAGAGTTTTCATACCATATCAAGTGTTTATGCTGCGTATCGACTTCATTGAAAATCGCTGTAGCACTGTTCGTATAGTCGGGATCATCCAAACGCCCTTGTAAAACAAGAGTTGGTGATGTGATTAAATCTAAATCTTCACCAGTCTCATTTATTATATTCACCATATCATTCAGCGAAGTCATAGGGTCTTCTTCCAACAGCTTCACTTCGGCAGCAATTTGGTCTGCATCTTTGCCTTCAAACTTCTTATAGGCCTGTGCATAATTGAGCAAGCGTTTTTTTTGTCGATCGCTACTTTTCCCTTGTGTCGGTGCACACATTGCAACTACCCCTGTTACAGGAAGTTCAATTCCTACTTTTAATGAGAACAATCCTCCTAAAGAAATTCCTGCAACAGCAATTTCCTCGTAGCCTTCATCTTTAAGGAATTGATAACCTTCCACTACATCTTTCCACCATTGCTTTGGACTTGTTTTAGCAAGTTCCTCGGCTGATACGCCATGCCCACTATAAAGGGGTCCGTGGCAAGTATAGTCGCGATCATTCAGGTATTTCCCTAATTTCTTCATGTCTCCTGTACTTCCGGTAAACCCGTGAAGTAAAAGAACAGCTCTTTTTCCACCTCTGTATGTGAATGACTCAGGTGCTTTCACTTTCATCTATCTAGGACCTTCTTTCTGCTCTTGTTGATAAATAGAATCTAAATGATTTTCAAAAAAAAATCAATTAATACCCCTTGAGTGGGATTTCTTCTATCCTATTCCGTATTTTCATTCAAACAGATAAATCATGTATTTATTATCCTTACCACACTCTTTACAACTCATCCGTTCCGAAGCACATTTTACTATGATTGATTTTATTTAGCAATCGTCATTTAACCATTTTTTTTAAGAAAAGTAAAATGCACCTTGTAATACGATGTACATCGTATTACACTAAAAGCAAATGATAAAAGAAGGTGATTATTTGGATAAAGAATTGATGAAGGGAAGCATTGACCTCCTTTTGCTTTCACTTCTTTCACAAAAAGAGCTTTATGGCTATGAAATGACGAAGATTCTTAAGCAAATGAGCGAGGGGCAATACGAAATCAGTGAAGGTACCCTATATCCGGCTCTTAAGCGTTTAGAAAGAAAGGAATTTATAGAAGGGTATTGGAAAGAGTCTGAATCCGGACGAAGGAAATATTATCGTATCACGGACAGCGGCAGAACCGAGCTTGAACGTAAACGCAGCAGCTTTACCTTCCTTGAAAATTTAGTTCGGAAAAGCGCGGAGGATTTCTGATGAAAACAACATTTGAAAAGTATGTAAAAAAAATCGTCAACCAAACTGATTGTACCAAGGAAGAAAAAGAAGATATGTCTGAAGAACTGCTCCTCCATTTGGAGTTGAGCCGGGATGATTTAATGAAGCAGGGGAAGACCCCAAAAGAAGCCGAGAAAATGGCATTAATCCTTTTTGGCGACGAATGGGAAATCGGCAGTCAAATTCAGCAGGCCATCTTTCCATACCGAAAAGAGTTTATGCTTACTTTATCCATCGTTTCAATTCTTTTTACGTTTTCGGTGTATGCGCTGCAACTATTCCAAAAAGGAGATGCTTACATCGGCTGGCTTCTTTTTTCGATACTGACTAGTGCAACTTTACTCTCACTTACACTTAACCTCCTAGTCTCTATCAACCGGAAAATCATGGTCAACACCGTGTTAGTGACCCATGCCCTTGTCTATGTATATGGATGGGGAATCGCTTCCGCCCTTGACTTCACATTATTTCCTTTATTCAGCTTGATTATGGCAGCAATTCTCCTACTATCTCTTTACCTCATTTACAAAACAGCCTTGGTTCTTCCGGGATATAGTGGAAAGACTTTAAAAAAAGCAAAACTTCTGCACATTTTCAATATTTCACTCGGCATCTTGATTTTGTCAGTTACCTTATTTTTCTTATATGCTTTTTTAATCTTCTCAAGTGAAGTCCAGCCGTTTATGCTTTTATTTTTCATCCCGACCGTCTTATGGATTTCGTTATATACCCTACAGATTAAACTGTTAAAAAAGCTTCCTGTTGCTTCAAATATATGTGCTGTTTTTCAGGTATTACTTGTTCTAGCCATTATTGTTACGATGATGATACTCTACCGTTAAGGAGTCCTTCAAATGAAAAAGATGCACATCTATCTCATTCTGATCACGCTTGCGATTGTGACTGTATTGTTTGTCATCGCCGGATTGATCTTTAAAAAAGAAGAAAATGAAAAGCAGCAGGGCTTAACCAATCAATACGACGTATCCGCCCAAGGAACAATTGCATACGTCACACACATTAAGGGGAAACCACAATTAAAGCTCTATAATCCTGCATTATCCATTGAAGAAAAAGTCCTTGAATTGAGCAACGATGAACAAATCCTCGACCCGACTTATTCCTACGAAGGGGATATACTTGCCTTTATCGTAGCTAAAAAGAACCAAGAAGAAGATTCAACCAGTTCCATTCACCTTTTTGATATGAAATCACAGAAAATCAGTGAATTATTCAAAGCAGACTTCCTGGTCACAGAACTCGATTTCACAAAAAGCGGCCGCTCTCTCTTTTATATCGGAGCCGGTACGTTTAAAAACTACTCGCCGATCACGGGTCCCCGCCCTCACGATCTCGATATTTACGAGTTTGATATAGAAAAAAAGGAGTCCATCCAACTAACCTCTTTTAAGAAATATGGTCTTAGTTCCCTAAATGTCGCCCTTGATGGAGAAGCCGCTTATTATCAAACCGATGATGACGCGGATGCTAAAACGGCTGATGATATTTTTGAAACGCATCAACGGATTTTCAAAGTGAAATTTGACAAATCAAGTGTCGAAACTGTCACAGATTCTAAACGTGATGTCGACATTTTTGATTTCACAATTACCCCTGATGAAAAAACGATAATTTTCCAGTCCATCTCCAATGAGCAATCAGGCAGTACCTATATTTATGAGCTATATAGCTATGACCTCAAAACCAAGACCGAAAAGCAGCTGACCCATCTTCAAGGATACACAGATCGCCCAGTCATCAGCAGCGATTCAAAAAATGTCTACTTTATGGTAGACAAGAAATTCGGCAAAAGCGATCCACAGTATCACCTATATAAAGTGGAGATTGATGGAGCCAACCCCGAAGAAATTTTGTTGCCTAATTAATAAAAAAGGATTCCCGCACCAATTATTAACGGTGCCGGAATCCTTTTTTTATGGGGTTACTCGTGAATTTGGACTGTTTACTCGTGAATTCATGCTACACTCTTGATTCCGCGCTGTTTACTCGTGGTTCGGCTTGTTTACTCGTGAATTTCGCACTTTTACTCGTAAATTCATGCTACACTCTTGATTCCGCGCTGTTTACTCGGGGTTCGGCTTGTTTACTCGTGAATTTCGCACTTTTACTCGTGAGTTTCGCACATTTACTCGTGAGTTTCGCACATTTACTCGTGAGTTTGGACTATTTACTCGTGAGTTTCGCACGTTTACTCGTGAATTCATGCTACACTCTTGATTTCGCGCTGTTTATTCGTGGGTTCGGCTTGTTTACGTGAGTTTTGCACGTTTACTCGTGAGTTTCGCACATTTACTCGTGAATTCATGCTACACTCTTGATTTCGCGCTGTTTACTAGTGGGTTACTCCAGTCACGCAAAAAGAGGACCTAATTTGGCCCTTTTTTGTCTATTCCTTTATGTTTCCGATAATTGGCGCAGGAGAGCTTCATACATTCCCCTTGGACATGCGGACCATATTTTTCGCGAAAGGCCTCGAGGCAATAGCATTTATCTTCTTCCTTTTTGGTTCCATCCATCGGTGCATCCCTCCTAGAATTCAACCGGAGACTACGCGCTTTTCCAGTCTTACGTTGATTCGTCCCAACAGTACGGCACCGATTGACTGAATGACTGTTTTAACGATGATTTGGCCGATAATCGCAGCGGGTACGGCTTCCCATGGCAATATATTAGCACCTAGTGGACTTAGGCCAATCACGACAAATATCACCGAATCGAAAAACCCTCCAACGATCCCGCTGTAAAACACCCTCCAACTCATCGGGAGCTTTAACCGGGTATAAATTTCCGTATCCGCTGTTTCTGCCACCACGAACGATAATGCGGAAGCAAATACAATCAATAACGTATCTCCTAATAAAAATGAAACACATGCAGATAAAATAAGTGCGGTAACGATACACATATAGGTTTTCGCACGGCCGAATTTATTCTGGACCAGATCTCGAAAGATGAAGGTTCCTCCGATGAACAATGTACCCATCGGAATGATGAACATGCCCAAATGTAATGGATCAAAAGCTGCTGTAACCACATTCGCCGTGACGATGGATACTAAATAAAATAGAATTCTTAACATTTAATTCATTCTCCTTATACAGAAAAAACAGCACCCTAAGAAAGAGCACTGTTCCCCTTAGTTTTTTTGAGAGGGTAGCTAGAACCTCTTCCGCCGGAGCGGATTATCATTTCCTTATTTATCGTAGCTTGAAAACGGTTGGAAATCAAGAAGTTTCCATATGGCCTGATCCTAAAATGTATTCAAGCTTATATCCTTTCAATAATCACCGTTTGATTTCGTTTTGGTCACTGGGAATGGTGCGAATCCATGGATTTCATTTGCAGACTCGATAAGCCAATATCCGCTTTGCCAAAGCTTAACACTTAGCAAATGTTCCTCTGATTTTAAGGCTTTTGCCGATTCCTGTCGCAGAAAACTGCTTGACCGGCTGTTTATAAAAAGCAGACAATCATTGATAGAGCTATGATACGATTTTGATATTGCAACCCTTTTTGTTTTTATTTGGCACGGACTTGATAAGGAATGCTAGAAGTATAAACGCGAGGAGGAAAAAGAATAATGAAAAAACCAACGTTTGTCTATCCTATTTATATCGCAACCACACCAGAGAAGCTTTGGGAAGCCCTAACGAGTCGCGAATTTACAAAAAAATACCACTTCGAATGTCAAATCAAGTCATCCTTTCAAGAAGGCGCAACCGTTACATATTTGCTGGAAGATGGACGAATCACTGATCATGGAAATGTACTTAAGTGTGAGCCGCTGCAACTGCTCTCTTTTACATGGAACACGACAGGAGACGAAACACCCCGCGAGGATCCTTCTCGGGTCACTTTTCAACTGCAGCCAATGGATGAATCTACTGTGAAGTTAACACTTACGCATGAAGAGCTACTGGAGACCGATTTCGTATATGGTGACAATACCTTTAAGGGCATAAATAATGGATGGCCAGCTATTCTATGTAACCTGAAGAGCTTGCTTGAAACTGGACGGACCTTGCCGCCAATATATGTAGATCGGGTTAATTAGGTGTTAGTTGGAACTTATTTAAACATATCGAAAGAGAGCTGATATAGTATGGATACTCAAATAACTACGAAATTTAAAATAGGCAAGCCAACTAATGAGGTGTTTGAAGCCATAGTAAACCCCGAAAAAATCGGAAATTTCTGGTTCTCATCGAGTTCTGAAAGATGGGAGCAAGGCAGGACGCTTACATTGAGATATAACGAATACGATGCTGAAGTGGTTATACATGTATTAGAAGTCGAGGAAAATAGGAAAATCGTGTATTCGTGGGGAGGCAACGCCCAAGAAACGGTCGTTACAATTACATTAAAAGAGCTGGATAATACAAGTTCAATTATTGAAGTAAACGAATCAGGTTTGAAGGAAGACGATCCAGAAATAATAAAAAAAATGATAGGACAAAAAGAGGGGTGGGTATATACTTTAACCTGTTTAAAGGGTTATTTAGAAAGTGGTGTAACTAATTTGAGAGCGTCATTAATTTTTTAAGCTGCTGGTTCAGCTGAAAAAAGATCTCCAAAACCGGCAGTTGGGCATGCCGCCTGCCAGAACAATAACACTGACAATATTTAACTATGTTGTACCTGATAAGCCTTTACGATTTAATGGTGTCCGAATATCGATAAAATGCCACCACTTAAAAGAAAGCGGCTTACAAGTCGTCGATAGTCTATATAAATTTACGGGTAATGTTTCCGGGAAAAACTCAAGGATGGATTCCGTGAGTTTTTCACTTTCCGTTTGGTTTGACGCGAAATTCAATCGGAAATCACTTTTAGATACATGCCCTTCGAAGCTTTTTCATAGGCTTCAATTCCCATGTTCTTCACTTTTTCGGATAAACTGGATGCTCTCACCACTTGGGTTCCTTGAATGATGGAAGGATCCATCAGGCGCACTTTATTTTTCCGATGTAAATCATAGTCCAATTGATCTTCTTTCACCTTTACGTTACCATGGATCCTTTTTAACAGATTTTGCACTTCATCGTCTTCAGTGGAGCTTAACAAGGATATGACTTCTTCATCTGTACCAAGTAAGTCATCAAGGCTGATCAGGTTTTTAGCCAAAGCCAATTTTAACGTCTTTGCCAAGATATCATAGCCATATATATTAAGTGGATCCATGAAAAAATCAATAACTTCACTGTAATACGTTTTCACAAACCATTCCGCCGAATCAATATTATCCAGATACATTCTTCCATTTACTATGATTACATGATCAAGAAAGTCGTGAACGGATTCAAGTGTGATATATCCATACTGATGCATATCCCGGAGAGTATAATCCCCCCTATCGGCACATAACCCAGGTGCTGGCTGTTCAAGCATTTCCCATTTTGATTGAACAATAACTTTACAATCATATCCATATTCCTTCAATATAAATGGGATTTCAGATTCCATAATGACATGATCATATATCTTTTCATGATAATCTTCATCCTTACAATCCAGAACGAAATCTATAACATGTGAGAATGCAGTATGGGATACGTCATGCAGCAAGCCCGCGATTTGTTCCTCTAATGAACCGCCAAACGCCTTTATTAACAACATCACACCAATTGAATGGTCAAATCGTGTGACATTCCACTTCTCATTAACTAAATAACTTGCCCCACCCTGATGTATTCCCTGCAATCTTTGGACCGGTTTGCTTTTTATCAGCTCTTCCAGAACTCCCTCTATAATGTGTTCCCCATAGATACTATCCGAAACTAGCAATAACTGCGGCCTCCCCCATTAGTTTACTCATTACAGTTAGGTGATTTCACTGATTTTCTTCTGTAAAAATTACTTCCCCCTTTTCACCTTGCTCATATTGCTTTTTTGCCAATTTTTCCAATTCCTTTTCATCATTCAAATCGATATCAGGTAGATTGCCCTCAGCTTCATCCCCAATGAGTATCACTTCATTTGTTATTACTCGATTTGCTGGATACACCATTATAATGTCTTCCATAGGTTTTGTTTTATTATTAAAAGATTTATTGAATAAAAAACAGCTGGTAAATACTACGAATATTGTAGACAAAATAACTAATTTCCTTTTCATCTATTCATCCCTTCCAATGGGCTTGGTTTTCCTCCATTTTACCATAAAAGTATATATTTAGTTAATAGTGAATCCTATGATTTCACCATTTACTATGTTTGACGTTATAGTTAAATTCTAGTTACATTTAATGGTAAACCCTCACTTAAAAACAGCCATTTAGAAAAATGTCTAATATTTGATATTTGTAAATCAGTACGGTATCATTCCAATTAACCAGTGGTTAATAAACAAAAGGGGGGGTGGAATTATGTCGCCAAGGAAATCGGCAGGTAAAGAATTATCCAGGGAAATGGTATTGACTGAAGCTAGAAACCTTTTTGCAACCTTAGGGTATTCGAACGTCTCAATGAGACAATTGGCTAAATCATTGGATTGCAGCCATGGAGCCATCTATTATCACTTTAAAAATAAGGCAGAAATATATTATAGTTTGGTGAAAACGGATTTTTCCGTTTTAAATCATTTAATCGATGATATCACCATGTCGGAAAATGACCCTTCTCAAAAAATCGAAAAGATTTTATTATGCTTCATTGAGTTTGGTTTAACACAACAGAATCATTATTCCATCATGTTTTTATCCAAGGAAAAAGAAATTCAGCAGTTACTTCAATTCGATTCTAATAAAACCTATGAAAAGCTAATCCAATCCTTGACAGAATTAACCGACAACAAACTGAATCCTGCATCCATATGGTCCATTTTCCTTTCCCTTCACGGATTCATAACTTTTTATATCAATTCTGAACTATCCTATCCAGATGTAAAAGGTTTAGCTTATTTTCACGTGAAAAATATCATCAAGAACATTGTTTGATTTTTCACTAAAATTATTGACCAATGGTTAATTAAATTTTGGGAGGTTGGAAAATGGTAAAGAAATTCCTTCATATCGAAGGACTCATGGTCCTTTTAGCGATGATTTACATCTATTCGTTATATGAATTCAGCTGGTGGATTTTCCTTTTATTTATTTTATCGCCTGATGTTTCCATGTTGGCCTATCTAATTGATGATCGAGTTGGAGCAAAGGTTTATAACCTATTTCACACTTATACCCTGTCCATTTTCATGATTTTGCTAGCCATTTTTCTAAAGTCTGATGCGCTTATGATGATCGGGTCAATTTGGACCGCACATATTGGAATGGATCGGTTATTTGGGTATGGCCTTAAATACACATCATCCTTCAAAGCTACACACCTTCAAAAGGTATAGGTAGCTTTCCATATGTAAAAGGCAGTGTGATTACGCATCACACCGCCTTCTGTCTCTGATCTTTACACGCCTCGCTTGTTGCCCCATATATAAGTATGAAGCTGTGGCAGCACTTTCACATCATTCAATTCATCATCGGCTATCACTTTATCAATTAGCTCCTCGTATTTTCTCAAAAGCCCGCTGATCAATTGACGATCATCCGCCGTACTGCTGTCGTCATTGCCGACCTGCAGATAAAAAGGAATATCGGGGTAGCGGCCATGTACATTTTTAGCATATTGATAATCCTCTTCGTTAAAGACGACTACCTTCAATGAGACATGGTTTTCAGGGTTTCGATTGGCAAGGTTCGATATGATTTGGTCGAGCACCGTAAAGTCCGTGTTCATTTTTGAACTCGGCGGCTTAGGAGAAATAGTCAATTCATCAATATCGAGAAACCAATCCTGCCATCTGCTCCCTTGTGTTTCGACACCTATTTTCATTTTATTTTCATGTAGGATCGCTACCAGGCTGTTTAAGTTTTTCAGCAGTGCCGGGTTTCCGCCTGATATCGTCACGAAGGAAAAACCGGCACCCCCAATCCGCTTCAGCTCATCCCATATTTCCTCGGCAGTCATTTGGACGGTATCTTCCTTACCGGTGCCATCCCAAGTAAATGCGGAATCACACCAGGCACATGAATAATCGCAGCCAGCCGTCCGAACGAACATGGTTTTTTGGCCAATGACCATTCCCTCACCTTGGATGGTCGGTCCGAAGATTTCCATAACCGGGAGTTTACTCACTTTCCATCCACTCCCGTCTGGCTTCGGCATAGCTTGTCGGCGTTTCGTATAGTCGAACGAATTCGACCCTAGCACCCTCATATTCCTTTAATGAAAGGGCTTCGGCCATTTTTTCATAAATCCAGACAACCATATTTTCAGCCGTAGTGTTCATGAGCGGCAAGGTTTCATTCAAATAACGATGATCAAGGTGGATTTCAATTTCATTTTTCCATATATCCTTGATGTCCCCGAAATCTATCATCAAACCGCGTGAATCCGTGTACCCGCTCAATCCGAAAATGACCTTATACGTATGGCCATGCAAGTTCTTGCATTTTCCTTCATAGTCATGTAGATGGTGTGCTGCGTCAAAGGTAAATTCCTTACTGACCATGACCCTTTTAGTTGTATATTTCAATTGGCTGCGCTGAATATCTTGATCTATTTTTTGGAGTTTATCTACTATAGTAAAACCGTACATCACGAAAGCACCTTCCGTCTGCTTACATAGTCATCCAATCCTTTTTTCCGCAACTTACATGCCGGACAATCTCCACAGCCGTCTGATATGATTCCGTTATAGCAAGTCAGGGTCTTTTCGCGGACAAAGTCGAACGCGCCAAGCTGATCGGCAAGCTCCCATGTTTCCTCTTTATTAAGCCACATAAGCGGCGTATCAATCACGAATGACTGGTCCATCGACAAGTTCAAGGTCACATTCAACGATTTAATGAATACATCCCGGCAGTCCGGATATCCGCTGAAATCCGTTTCACAGACACCGGTGACAATATGTTTAGCGCCAATCTGACTGGCCAACACTCCGGCAAACGATAGGAACAGTAAATTCCGCCCTGGTACGAACGTCGACGGCAATTCCCCGTCTTCCCCGTCCTCCACTGCAATGTCACTTCTCGTCAAAGCATTCGGTGCCAGTTGGTTCAGCAGCGACATATCAAGGATATGATGGTTCACGCCCAATTCCTTGGCAATCTCTTGAGCGCATTCGATTTCCAAGCTGTGCCGCTGATTATAATCAAACGTCACCGCTTCCACTTCCTCATATCTCTCCATCGCCCAGAACAGGCACGTCGTACTGTCCTGACCTCCGCTAAACACAACCACTGCCTTTTCTTTCTTCTTCATTTCTATAAAACTCCTTTTTACGGAAAAAAACAGCACCCTAAGAAAAGAGCACTGTTTCTCCTTAGTTTTTTTGAGAGGGTAGCTAGAACCTCTTCCGCCATAATGCGGAATATTATATTTTTCCAAGTCAATAGTAACTTGAAAACGAGAAGAAATCAAGATGTTTGGATTATGGAAAATCACACCTAACGGAAAACTTGGTTATCTTCTCATCTGCTTAAATAACCCATTATTTATCCGATAAAAAAGAGTGAATAAAATATCGATAAAGGGGTTCATTAATTTGAAAAGTATTAAAGGAAAGATATTGGCAGCATTTTCACTCATCATATCTTTGTGTATCATCTTAGGAGCATTTAATATTTATAGCAGCAATAAGTCACTTGTACATTCCAAAGATATTATTAGCCAAAAATTGCCGATTCTAATTGATGAAGAACAACTACTCAATAATGTTGCACAAAGAAGCGCACTCGCAAGAGGCTATATTCTATTTGGCGACGAAAGTAATAAAGAGAAGTTCTTAAAATATACCGAAGAAAGCAAAGTCATTCAGGAGGATCTTTTAGCCTTAAGTGATTCTGAAAAAACGAAGGAATTGATTGAGAAAAGCGTGGATTGGAGAACGATTATTATAGACCGCGTATTTACACAATATGATCAAGGAAATGAAGAACGTGCTATAGAAATACTAAAGGATGAAGTTGCACCAATAAGCAATGAATTGATGGATGGGTTTAGAGAGCTAGCTTCCGAACGCGAAAAAACGATTGTCTCTTCAGGTGAAACCGTCATCGCAAGCGGGAAATCGGTTAAGTCTACAAGTATCATCATATCCATTGCGGCAGTCCTTATCGGCCTTGTGCTTGCACTTGTGACTGCAAACCTCATTACCACCCCCCTCCTTAAAGTCAGGGACAGGATGAAAATGGTTGCTGACGGAAAACTGAATCATGAGCCCCTGGAGCAAAAGTCAAATGATGAAATGGGTGAATTAACGGTATCCGCCAACCAAATGCAGAAAAACCTTCGTGATACGATTGAAAAAATGCTGGTTGTATCCGAATCCGTTTCCAACCAAAGCGAGGATCTGACTCAATCAGCAAATGAAGTGCAACAGGGCAGCAAACAGATTGCGACTACCATGTACGAACTTTCGGAAGGCTCGGACTCACAAGCCAACCGGGCAGCTGAAATGGTCCGCATGATGGATGATTTCACCGGCAAGATCGAGCAGGCCCATCTTGAAGGAATGGAGGTATCTCAAAGTCCGACCGAGATCCTATCCTTGACCAAGGAGGGCACCACTTTAATGCGCAGTTCGGTCCAACAAATGCAAATGATTGACGGAATTGTCAAAAATGCCGTCGGGCAAGTGAAAAGGCTCGATTCTCAATCACAGGAAATCTCACAGCTTGTGCAGGTCATCAAAGATATATCCAATCAAACCAACCTATTGGCGCTGAATGCAGCCATAGAAGCTGCACGCGCTGGTGAACATGGCAAGGGCTTCGCCGTCGTCGCAGCTGAAGTGCGGAAACTCGCTGAAGGGGTCACACAATCCGTTGGGGATATCACCGATATTGTCACCGCTATTCAAACAGATTCAAAAACGGTCGTCCACTCCCTGGAAGATGGTTATACACAGGTGGATGAAGGCACGAAACAGATTACGCTCACCGGCCAAACCTTTGAAACAATCAATCACTCTGTCGGGAATATGGGAATGAAAATACAGCATATTACAGCTGAATTGAACTATATCTCCAAAAATAGTAAAGAAATCAATCAGGCCATCGAAGATATCGCAGCCGTTACTGAAGAGTCCGCGGCAGGAATCGAACAAGTTTCTGCCTCCGCTCAACAATCCAGCTCTTCGATGGATGAAATCACGAATCATGCCTGTGAACTCGCATCTTCTGCTGAACTGCTAACCGAACAGGTCAAGAAATTCCAATTATGATACTAGAAAATTTCCCGTCACTTGAACGCGGGAAATTTTCTTTTTCTCCCCTTCATGTTGATTGTTTCGTTTTCGTGTATTTGGGGTATAAAAGACTATACGCATTAATAATCATGAAAAGAAAAATCTATCAAAAGGGTTGGAAGTGAATATTTTCTTTTGTTTTCAGAATATTTAGTGTATAATGAATTTATTAGGAATATTCTTACTGAAATACTTCTCACTTCCAATACCCACTTACTGGAAATCACCAGTACAAGAACTCACTTGATCCAGCATTTCATTTCAACCCAATGCACGGGCCCTTATACTCAGTAAGGCTCATTGCACGCTTTCTTGCAAACCAAACAATTCACAACTTTTTTCACACAAAAAGCATAAATTTCACTCCAAAATTGTAAAAAAAGGTTAAATTTCACCAATAATGTGTTACTATTAAACCAAGACCTTTTAACCCCAAAAGGAGGAATTCATATGAAACGTTTTTTCAAATTCATAGCAGATTTTAACGAAAGAAAAGCACTAGATCGGAAAAACAACAAATTCTTTCGCAAAGAATACGAAAATTATATGAAGATGAATTCTGAAAATCAAGGTAGGAGGAGATTAGCTCCTAGACTTTATGTGATTGAAGGCGGTAAAAAAGGCCCCAACATTGAAATTTCTGACAGAAAAAAATCCAGTTAACCTGATTCCTTCAAAAAATAAGCTACTAATGTTGTAGTTTATACCCTACAAACGTCACATTCTCCATGATAAACGGAGATTCATTACCCATATCATTCTTTTAAAATATAAAAGCCGAAAGCTCAGATATACTTCTGAGCTTTTTTTATTTTTCTTTTTTCTATTAACACTATATTAATAGAAGTAACTAGGTATTTTTTAAATAAATTGGATTAACCTTAGTTTATTTCATGTTTTAGGTAAAAGTCACAATATAGGCCCACGGGTATTTTTCTAGAAAAATACCCAAAACTTACAAAAAAAGAGATGTGTTCTTTTACTCATCTTTGGCCATATTCAAAAAAGTCCGACTACATGTGTCTATAGATGCACTATCTTACATTGAATGACAAATACGTAAATATTGTAACGTTTAGGTCAAATTAATGGGTATAAACAATCAATAAATTGTAATAAACCTCACTTTTAATAACAATTTATTATACAAATACAGCCATTAAGAATCGGGTTCAAATGCCTATAAAACTATTTTAATTGTATTCATAATGGCCATATATTAAACTTTCCATATTTTAGTGTAAATAAATCAAGGTTTTACTCGACTTTCAGCCATATCTTTGGACTCATAAAACATTTTATTCCATTAGATACTATTACACTCCTATATACATTTTTTGCAAAAAGCTGACTACAGTTATATTACGATAGAATAATTGGCTCTTGCCTATTAAGTTTAAAATCATGTAGTGTGTATTCAGTAAATCAAATATTTAAAAAAAGAGAGGTTAAAAAATGGCACCAATATTTATTTGTGCGATCTTTTTACTTGGCTATGGCATCTTCGAACAAAGACGCCATCAGAAGCGTCTCGATTCCATTCCGGTACGTGTGAATGTAAACGGTATTCGAGGCAAATCGACTGTAACACGTCTAATAACAGGTGTGATCCAGGAAGCTAAGTACAAAACAGTAGGTAAAACAACCGGAACATCAGCTAGAATGATCTACTGGTTTACCGACAAAGAAAAACCGATTAAACGCCGCCCAGAGGGACCGAACATTGGAGAACAACGGCGTGTAGTTAAAGAAGTAGCAGATTTAGGAACGGAAGCACTTGTTTGTGAATGTATGGCCGTACAGCCTGACTATCAATTAATCTTCCAAAATAAAATGATCCAAGCAAACATTGGGGTCATCGTGAATGTATTAGAAGACCATATGGATGTCATGGGACCGACAATGGATGAGGTTGCAGAAGCCTTTACAGCTACAATCCCTTATAATGGTCACTTGATTACCATTGAAAGTGAATATTTGGACTTCTTCAAGAAAATTGCCAAAGAACGCAACTCAAAAGTGATCGTTGCAGATAATTCAAGAATCTCTGAAGACTTCTTGCGCGAATTCGATTATATGGTATTTCCGGATAACGCATCACTGGCTTTGGCTGTTGCAGAAGCTTTAGGCATTGATGAAAAAACAGCTTTTCGCGGCATGTTAAATGCGCATCCAGATCCAGGGGCCATGCGGATCACTAGATTTGGAGATCCAGTCAAGCCAACTTTCTTTGTCAATGGCTTTGCTGCAAACGACGCGGCATCGACGCTGAACATCTGGGATCGTGTCAAAACGTTCGGATACAGCACAGAACCTCCTATCGTCATCATGAACTGCCGTGCTGACCGTGTGGACCGTACAGAGCAGTTTGCAAGAGATGTATTGCCTTACATTAAATCTGAAATCGTCATTGCCATTGGTGAAACTACATCACCAATAACAAAGGTATTCGAGCAAGGTAATTTGGATACAAAAGAATATTGGGATTTGGAAAACTGGTCAACTGAAGAAATCGTGGCCCGTCTCCGCCCATTGATGAAAAATCGCATCGTCTACGGTGTCGGGAATATTCACGGCGCAGCGGAACCATTAATTGAAGCATTCATGAAATCTAAAACAAAGCAGAAAGCAAGTTAAGTAGGAGGAACCTTAATGTTTGGATCGGATTTATATGTAGCACTAGTACTGGGAGTAACGCTTAGCCTTATATTTTCAGAAAAAACGGGTGTCGTACCCGCAGGACTTATTGTGCCAGGTTATTTGGCATTAGTATTTGATCAATGGGAAATCATGCTGGTCATCTTGGTCATTAGTGTAGTAACTTATTTAATCGTCACTCACGGCCTTTCAAGATGGGTGATTTTATATGGAAGAAGAAAATTCGCAGCCATGATGGTGACCGGGATTTGCCTGAAACTCCTATTGGACATGGTCTACCCCGTCATGCCATTTGAAATATTCGAGTTTCGGGGAATCGGTATAATCGTACCCGGATTGATAGCGAATACCATTCAAAGACAAGGAATGCCATTGACACTTGGCAGCACGCTTTTATTATCCGGCTTAACTTTCGGTTTAATGAACGTGTACTACCTATTCTGAGGTGCAAAAAATGAAACGGACTTTAAATGCAAAAGAAAAAACACTTATCTTTATTAAACGTACGAAGAAACAGAATCTTAAATACACTGGAATCATACTACCTATATTACTAATCGCTTTAGTCATTACCACTTGGATGGGACGGGCTGAAGAAGTGAAAACACCTGCTTCAAAAACTGATCAACCATTGACGATGACAATGGTCGGTGATGTGATGATGGGACGTTATGTTCAAGAAGTGACGGATAAGCACGGGTATGATTACCTCTTCCGTTATATGAAACCCTATTTTGCCGATTCAGACTATGTCAGTGGGAATTATGAACATCCTGTTTTAAAAGAAGAGGCATCCAACTACAAGGAAGCAGACACGGCCATCAGGTTAAACTCCAACAATAGTGGTGTGAAAGCCGTTAAAGATGCAGGCTTCTCTGTGATGAATTTGGCCAATAACCATATGATGGACTTCGAAGAACGAGGACTGCTTGACACGATTGATGAATTCAAAACTGCGGATATGAACTATGTCGGTGTTGGATCGAACACCACCGAAGCTAAAAATAGCATCAACTATGCGGATGTTAATGGCGTCCGTGTCGCAACACTTGGCTTTACAGATGTTTACGGTAAGGATGCCGTTCCAAAAAATAATAAAGCCGGGATATTGAACACCAACCCTGATTTATTATTTGAAATGATTGGAAAAGCAAAAGATGCCAAGCAAGGCAACGCAGACTTGGTTGTGGTGAATGTTCACTGGGGAATAGAGTATTCAACATCTACAACCGATCGCCAAAAAGAATTGGCTAAAGCAATAATCGATGCGGGAGCTGATATCATCATCGGTCATCACCCCCATGTGCTTCAATCGTTTGATGTTTATAAAGATGGAATCATTTTCTATAGCTTAGGAAACTTCATATTCGATCAAGGCTGGACACGCACAAAGGATTCAGCAATGGTTCAATACCATTTAGCGGAAGACGGAAAAGCTACGGTCGATGTCGTTCCACTGCAAATTGAAGAAGCAACACCAAGGCCAGCTACCTCTTCAATCGACAAATCACGTGTTTACCGTCAGTTGACGAAGGAAACGAGTGAAAAAGCCCAATGGTCGAAAAAAGAGGATAACATCGAGATTACATTGGATCACAAGAAAGTAATCGACCATAAAGTTCAACGTGAGCAAGAAGAAAAAGCAGCGAAAGAAAAGAAAGCTGTACAAGAAGAAAAAGCAGCAAAAGAAAAGAAAGCTGCACAAGAGAAACAAGAAGTAAAAGCTACACCACAGAACATACAACCCATTCAGTAAGGAACGATTGGATACTATGTGAAAAGTGAAACAACTTGGAAGCTCAACGAACAGGGGGAATAATCGATGATTAATCGTATGACGGGAAAAGTATTCATTTCCCTTTGCATGCTCATATATTTAGCTGGATGTTCGAAGACACCCCCTATTTCTGACACGAATGATCCGATAAAGAGTAAAACGGAACAATCATATGGGGTCAGTTCTTCAAACCCAATCGCAATAGATGTCGGGATGGAAATATTGGATAACGGCGGAACAGCGGCGGATGCCGCAATTGCGGTATCCTATGTATTAGGTGTAGTCGAACCTTTTGGATCTGGAGTGGGTGGCGGCGGCGGTATGCTGATTACCCCTGGATCCGGAGACCCCAATTTTATCGATTATCGTGAATCCTCTCCGGAAGACCCAAGTTCAAGACACAATGCGGGGATTCCTGGCTTAGTGGCCGGCATGCAGGTTATAAGCGATAAGTATGGGAGCGTACCAATGGCAGATCTTCTTCAGCCGGCGATAGATTTGGCTGAAGGAGGTTTTAAAGTGGACGCAACGTTATCATCACGCTTAGAAGCAGCTCAGCCAAGGGTCTATTCCGATAACACTTCACTTTTTTATCCTGATGGTGATGCCATTGAACCAGGCAAAACCCTCATCCAAAAAAGACTTGCTGAAACATTGAAGAAGATTCAACAGGAAGGTCCTGATGGTTTTTATAAAGGGAAAATTGCACGGGATATTAAAAGAAAAACAGACATCGACTTGATGGATTTAAAGCGCTATGAGGTGAAAGAACGTACCCCGGTCCAAGGAACATTTGCCGGTTATGACGTTTTTACAGCCCCTCCTCCCTTTTCAGGGATTACAGTTCTTGAAATGTTAAAGCTCGCCGAGGAAACCAACCTGGGCGAGTCTTCAAGCAAATCAGATTATATGAAAATCCTGGGTGGCATCACAAATACTGCTTATCAAGATCGATCAGCACATACTGGTGATGGAATAAGTCACTCTAAGGCTGAACAATTGCTCTCACCCATTCACTTGAATAATCTTAAAAATAAGATCAATAGTGGAAGTTGGAAAAATGAGGAAGCGTTTGGTTCCGAAGAACATGAAAGCACGACACATTTTGTGATCATGGACAAATATGGCACTGTCGTTTCCACAACAAATACACTCAGTAACTTTTTCGGATCTGGTGACTATACGAATGGCTTTTTCCTTAACGATCAATTGAAAAATTTCCGGTCCGGCCTGAATTCTCAAGAGGCATATAAACGGTCAAGAACTTTCACCGCACCAACCATTCTCAAGAAACCAGGGAAGGAATCGATTGGGATCGGCTCACCCGGCGGTGATAGGATTCCTCAAGTATTGATGCAGGTCCTTTATTCATATACAGAGAATGAAGGCTCATTTCAGGATATCATCGACCGTAATCGGTTCGTCTTTGATGGAAAGAAAATTTATACGGAATCCAGGCTTTCGAATGAAATAATATCCGACTTGGAAAATTCAGGATACGAAGTCATTCAGAAGATTTCACCCATGTATTATGGCGGGGTTCAAGTACTCGTTAAAAACGAGAAAGACGGACGACTATCCGGAGCTGGAGATAAAAGAAGACATGGAAGCTGGAAAGCGCGGCAATAAAAATGCTTATCCAGCTTCTCCTTTCAAATACCATATGAATTTTAGTAATGCATAAGGGGACTTAGAATATGAATATCGTAAAAAAAATAGCAAGCTGGGTTATACCTGTAGTTCTTATAGCAGCCCTGCTTGTGACCAGTAATATGTTCAAACGCACGGAAACTTTAACACCCGATGAGCAAAAGAAAATAGAACAATATACGACTATCGAAAAATAAAAAAAGCTGGGGCATCCCCGCTTTTTTTTTATTTTTGCTTTCAACGGGTATAGAATATAAATAGGCTACAGATACGGGAGGATAACCATGAAAAGCTATACTGATTTTGCTGAACTGCAGCAAAATGAACACGAATACCTCGATTACCGCATCATCGTTCATCATAGGATACCTGATATTGCAGTCTTAGCCATACATGGCGGGAATATCGAACCAGGCACTAGCGAGATTGCTGCCGCCCTTGGAGAAAGGCTTTGTGCAAGCACATATCTATTCGAAGGTCTTAAACCAAGAGGGAACCAGGTTCTTCATATAACATCCAACTTATTCAATGAACCGATCGGCGTTTCAATGGCAGCGAACGCACAGACCATCCTTTCCATCCATGGCCACTACGACGTTCATAACGCGCTGGTGTACATTGGAGGACGGAATGAACCCTATAAGAACTTGATTCAACATTCACTCAATGAAGCTGGATTTCAAACTGAAGACGCACCGCAGCACCTTTCAGGCATGAATGGAAACAACATTACCAACACATCCAAAGCGGGTGCAGGCGTGCAATTGGAGCTTTCCACGAAGCTTAGAAAAAGCTTATTCAAAGGTAATGACTTTACTAGTAAAAACAGGGTAAATCCGTTGGATCTTTTTAATCGGTTCGTTCGTGCCCTTGAAAAAGCGACTCTGGAATATAAACAGTTTGAATGATCTTCCCTATCGTCTTTTTTTAAAGAGGCTACCAGAAACACTCAAGCAGGCTTCCTATTCTTCTTAGTCCATGAGGCTTTCAGCTTGACCGAAGCTTTCGAAACTCTCGGCAAAATAACTTGACGAAAGGTTGGAGATATGAACTCCTGCGTTTTCCGTTGCATTGAGAAAACGGCCATCCCCTAGATAAATGCCTGCATGGGTCACACCCACCCTTGTTCCTGTGTTGCTGAAAAATACTAAATCCCCTGCTTTTGGATTTTCGATTTTGGGTACCAATGAGAAGTAATCCGCTGAGGAACCCCGTTGTACTGAAAGGCCCTGCTCCTTCATGACCCAATAAATGAAGCCGCTGCAATCCATTCCGGTCATCGGATCTTCTCCCCCAAAAACATAGGTGAATCCGCGTAAAGTGTATGCATACTTGATGACATCATATGCTTTATCATATGCAGCTTCTTGGTTTACATAAAACGGATACAACGGGTTGCTGTATATTTGTAGATACTGTCCTTGCATCAACTCATCAGTCGGTAAAGCGTTACGATCTTTAATCGTACTCATGGAAATGCTGTAATGTTTCGATATGCTTTTAAGCGTTTCACCCCTTTGGACGATATGCTCTCCTTTAGGCGAGTATGTTTTGTACGCCACTTGGTATTTTGCAAAGTAATCTTCTGTAGTGGATCTAACCTGAACCGTTTCTGCACCATATCCAGAATTGACAAATTGGTTTTCGCCGAGATAAATACCTGCAGTCACAACCTTTAAGCTGTCTTTTTCCAGGAAGAATATAATATCTCCAGTTTTCGGAGTGGTGGTATCCATCCCTTGCTTATAAAAGCCATCTACTGTCAAACGGTCGATCGGCACACTTTGCCGGGAAAGCACCCAATGAATCAGTCCGCTGGAATCAAACCCTTTTTCAGGCGTCTCTTCTCCTGCTGTCTTTTTAAACCCTACAAAGGTTTTCGCATAGTTCGCAATTTGTTTTCCTCTCTCCGACCATTGATAAATGGAAGGAGTATAAGCAGTTTGAATGATCGTCAACTTTTGGCCCACATATAACTGATCATCCGGTAAACCATTCGTTTTCATTAATTGCTCCTTCGATATATCATAAGTCTTGGCAATCGATTCCACCGTTTCATTAGAAATTACAGTATGCACATGATCTGCCGCCTCGACCTTTAAACCAGGTAAAAAAGTGAAACTAACCATGAATACCAATAAAATTACCATATAGCTTAATTTTCCTTTAAACATTTTAACCCTTCCTTTATCCGCTTAAATATTTTAAAATTCACTATTTTCCAAAAACAGTGCAACATTTTCGAATCTTTAGACCTACTTTTAACCAATATGAATATACCTTTATACTCATCGCAATAGTATTATCGGTGAACAACATAAAACTTTTAGCCTATCTTTTAATGGTCGCTATCAATGATGCGATCTGAGATGAATCATTATACCCATACTGAAGTCGCGTTGGAACCGCTTTCAAAATAACCGTTCTTAAAAGGGAGGGATTTAAGAATAAGGAAAGTGCATAGTGGAAATGGAGCAATCCAAAGGATTATGGAACAGCGAAATTTATTTATTTGTACGCCAGTGCTCCTTTAACCGTGAAGATCGAACGTTGATAAAGTGGTACATATACTGCTCGCCCTATTTATGAACAGCCTAACGACATTGGAGTGAACATCTTGATAAAACTGACAGAGAAAGCCCGGCAGGCAATTAAAGATAGACAACATAGCTTTGGAGAGGAAACGTATTTGAGGTTTGGTATAAACAGAACTTGCTGTAACCAGATGAATTACTCTTTAAGCTTGGCAAGCTCGAAAAAGGAGCAAGAGGAAATACTTGTTTTACACGATATTAAAATTTTGATTGACCCCTCGGATTCCCATTTTACAGATCAAACGGAAATTGATTACGAAGACGATGGATTTTTAATCAGGAACCCGAATCCGTTGGTATCCCCCATCATCTAGCAGAAGATGAAAATGAGGGGCAAGCATGATTGGCTTTCCCCTCATTTCTATTAATCTAAGGCATATACACGGTTTTAATATGTGAAAGCTTCAAAAACACATCATCCCCACTAGCTGTCGTTAACTCAACCAAGTTGTTTTCAGCCTTTTTAAGGACACCGATTTTCATAGGGTCCTCTCCCCCATCAAATACTACAAGCTTTCCTGCATTTTTCTTTAATTGGTCCTCCAAAGAACGAAGCATTGGCACACCTGTCGGGTTGATGGGGAAACTCTCTTTATTGAGGGTGTATGGTGTGGCATGTTGATAATACGGAGTAAGCCATTTAAGGTGGTGCAGCGATACATACATCATTTTATATACAGGCGAGTAGAACCCAAAGTAATCATTGAAAACATTTGTGATATAACCGTGTAAAGGAATATGTCCCGCAACATGGATTTCTGAAAAAACCCCTTTTGCATTCATTAATGTTTTACGATAGGAAATGGACGCCATCTCTTCCATCATGGGGGACTCAATAGGATATTTAATCTCGCTATCAATCTCTGTACTCAGATTGAATCTATGGACATGCAGCATTGGAAAATACAAATACCGCTGTCCATTGAACAACACTAGAATATCCGTGCTCAGATCAGTCAGAATTCCTTTGAAGGTTTCTTTTCCTGAGAGTTGAACATCAATCTGTTTACCCAGTAATGCAACAGCATCACTCATTACTATCTCCTCCTAGAGGTTTATTCAGCTAAAAATCATTTGCACCCAATAATATAATAATAGCAGTGTCACCACTGTTGTTATGGGTATGACTATCAGGGATACGCTTAAATAATCTTTCCACTTTATTTTCATTTTGTTCTGTTTCAGGATATGCATCCAGATAAGCGAGGCAAGAGTACCGATGGGCAATAACAATGATCCCATGTCACTACCGATTATATTAGCTAGATAGATAGTTTTTAAGGTGATTGGATCAAGTCCCATTTCCGTTAAGGTAATGGTGCCTATCATTAATGCCGGATGATTGTTGAAGATGTTCGATAGGATCGAAACCAATCCTCCCATGACAAGGCTCGCACTCATTAACCCTTGGTTAACAATCGGTTCGCATATCTCTACAAGTATGGTTGTAAGTCCTACATTGTGGAGACCATAAATGATGACATACATGGAGAATGCGAATATCAGGATGTGCCATGGGGTCTTTTTTAAGATATCGACAGGATTTGTCCGTAAATGATACCATCTCCATACCAGTAAAGATAAAGAACCAAGTACAGCAACCCACTCAATTGGAATGGAAAAATAAGAAGCTACAAAGAGTAAACAGCGCACCACGAACACATAGAGCAATACTTTCAACATGAACTTTGTGCGTTGCCTTTTTGTTTCAACTGTCATTTTCCCCTTTAAAGGATGGAAATTCTTAGTAAAGAAACTTTCCTCAATGTCATAAGAAATATCCGGTAATTTCTTAGGCAATTTTTTCTTGACCACTACGAACATCAACCATGACATAAAGACCAACCCCAGAGTTGCAGGTACAAACATCATGGCAGTATGCATATAAAGCGTCATATGCACGATTTGCAATGCGATTAAATTAACAATATTACTCACGCCAATAGGCGCACTTGAAGCTGTTGCAATCAATGCCCCACTCAAAAGATACGGGATGGCCTCATGTGGTTTTAATCTAAGATTTTTCAGAAGCAAAATCAAGATGGGGGTCGTAATCATGATGCTGCCGTCATTATTGAATAACAGGGTCATTAAAAAACACAATAATTGAATGTACCAATACAGGCGATACCCCGATCCTCTTGCAAGGCTGGCAAGTCTTGCAGCCGCCCAATGAAAAAATCCAAAACTTTCCAATATAACAGCCATGACAATCGTTGCCATGATGGTGATCGATGCGCCCCCGATTTTATTGATAATATCCAAAATATCGCCATGGGATACTATGCCAGTCAGTAAAATAATCACAGCACCGATTGAAGCTGGCCATGCTTCATTTATTCCTCCCGGCCTCCATAATATAACTATCATTGTCATGGCGAACACAAAAATAGTCATTCCAATTTCAAAATGCATGTAGTTCTCCCCTTTTTGGGCCTTGAGCCATTGGATCCTACTTGTCCGATTCCTATATACTATTCACCTTTGTAAAAAAAGCATGGATATATAACCAGTCCCTCCAAATTGTACCTTTGTACTTCTAGTCATTTTGTCCACTAAAGAGAGATGCCCCTTTCCAAGAATCATGGTTAGGTGCCTACAGAATGATAGTATGGCGGTCCATCGTACCCCACAAAAAAGGGAAAACCACTTTAGTGGCCTCCCTTTTTGCAAAGCTTATGTTTCCGGTCTTCTCATTCTTTATCTGGAATTCCCCCAGCGTATGCTCCAAATCATTTATTAGCTGTGTAAGCTGCTGCGTATATTGCGCCAGTTCATTGGATGAAGCGGCTTGTTCTTCCATCGATGATGCAATTTCTTCTGATGAAGCCGTCGTTTGCTGAGATACGGCGGTTATTTCCTCTATCACTTTAACGACCGTTTCTTTTTGTAGATAGATGCTTTCAATGGATCGTGGAAAAAAAAACAGAATGAATGAAATTAAACAGGAAATGCGTACCAGTGAAAATGATACGAACATCTAATGCATTATTTTAATATAAAAGCAGACCGACTGATGATATGCCGGTCTGCTGATTGATGCTGATCATTTCCATAAAAGCAAGTGCCTTCCCTTACCTTTTATTCGCCTTGGTGAATGGCTGTCCTATTGCGCCTATTATAATCCTTATGTATCAGCCTGCATGCCATTCATCCATCAATACGTTTGACGGCGATCGTATATTCCTTATGCCATTTTTCCCATTCATCCATTGGAAAATCCTTATATTGACCATCCAGTAAATCTCTTAACATATCTAGGCAAACATGCCAGCCTGCCAAATCTTTTGATGTATGATCATTAACTGGCCGGATGGATTCTTTCAATACTAATGAGCATCCATCCTTTTCAGGGGATACCTCGAAACGAACCCAGCCGTCACCCCATTCAAAATCTAAAACGGCAGATTCCTGAAAATCCCTTATCTTCATATCAAAGGAGTCCCCTGACCCATCATTCATATTGAATTTTATGGTCCCGTCTTTTCGAAGGTCCTTCATTTCCAGGTTGGACATCCACTTTTCCACCTGATCATTCTCAGTTAAAGCACCCCATACCTTTTCCACCGAATGATTGAGCTGGCGATCGAATCTTGCGATGATCCCATTTCTTTCTTTTTCGATTACAGCTTGCATATACATTCCTCCCCATTCAATTCGTCCAAATGTTCCGGCCTACTAGATCTGATTTTTATGATAAAAAATGGTAGGATGGAATTCTCCTTTTGAGATACAGGAAACTTCCCTTGCATCAATGTCCGTCCCTCCTTGCCACTCCTCAGCCTGCTGCATGATTGAACGGCCTCGTCTATACTCAGTATACGTCATTAATTTTGCCATTTCCGCCCGATGGCCCCCGTTCCGCTTTGAGCATAAATGTATCTGTACACTTCCGGCTGTCTCACCCATTTAGCGACAAATAGAATTACATCAGGATTTATGGCACTCTCCCAATAGGAATGAACTAAAGACCGTTTCATGGGAGGGAAAAACCAATGGACAAGCCATCTTCCACCACCTGCATCAAAAGGTCCGAAAGCTCATTAAGACAGGCTCCAATTGATGTTAAACTTTCTACTCTCACATCAGCACTCACAGTTTTCACTCACTTTCAGGAGATACAGTTATATTCACCATCCCCGGACGCTTTGATAAAGAAGTAATGTGAGCAAGATGATGGCGGCCATGCCATGCATAAATGCCAATATTTTCACCGACCGTTACCTCTCCCGAATCAGGATGGATGAATGCCCGGTTCAGATCGTCTGCATGAAGGCGTGATAAAAGTTTGCCTAAGCGGGTGTGTACCGCTTCGATTAGTGATAAAGAAATATCAATCGGCAAATCATAATCAGGCAGCTCTGCCCATCGCCCCTCCTCATACGGTTTAATGACCGGGCTATTTTCCGTAAGGGCCAATTTAAAGCGAATATAGGCATTCATATGACTATCAGCAACATGATGCACGACTTGGCGGACCGTCCATCCTCCAGGACGATAAGCCGTATCAAGCTGTTCATCATCCATGCTGCCTACTGCCTCCCGCAGCATTCCAGGCAAAGCCTCAATCTCCGTGATCCAGCCCTCGGCCACACCACTAGTAATTTCCCCATCAAACTGAAACCTTCCAATCGGGTATCTCAAATCCATCTCATTCTCCCCCTTTATGTTCAATGCACCTATATATAATTCTTTATCAATGCTGACAAGTCCTTTATACTTGCAACCCTTAGCTAATGCAACCCCTATATTGATCTTGATCGCTTTTCTAATTAATCCGCTATACGCTGGATTGAATAATCAAGACATCTATGCTTCCATCCACATCATTAAGTAAAAACTGTTTTCAAGGATGAAAAATAAAAGCTCGATCTTGACGTTAACGTATCTGGTAATATATTAGGACTTGATACACAAATAAATTCACTTGTAAACGCTCTTTTCTCATGAGTTTGCTGCTCATTCATGTGAGTAAAGATCAATTCACGAGTATTTGATCCAATTTCACGAGTAAATCCACTAAATTCACGAGTAAACGCTCTTTTCTCATGAGTTTGCTGCTCATTCAGGCGAGTAAAGATCAATTCACGAGTATTTGATCCAATTTCACGAGTAAATGACCCAATTTCACGAGTAAATCCACTTATTTCACGAGTAAACGCTCTTATCTCATGAGTTTGCTGCTCATTCAGGCGAGTAAAGATCAATTCACGAGTATTTGATCCAATTTCACGAGTAAATGGCCTAATTTCACGAGTAAATCCACTAAATTCATGAGTAAACGTTCTTATCTCATGAGTTTGCTGCTCATCTTGTGTTTAAAAGCCCTCTTAGTTATGAAAAAATTCAGGATGGTGCCTTTTTGGTTCCTGAATATTGAGCTGGGAACTATTCATTTTTTAGTGGGATTTATATCATAAAGCATAAAAAAATGGTAAATTAAGAGTATTCTAGCAATGGGGGTTTCCAAATGAGCATTCAGAAAGCGACAATACTTGAGCTTGAAACTCTGACAGAACTTTTTGATTTATACAGGGTGTTTTATGAGCAAACATCCGATCCTGATCGTGCAAGGGAGTTTTTAAGAGAAAGACTGACGAATGGAGAGTCTGTGGTTTTTATGGCGTTTGAAGAAGGGAATCCTATTGGTTTTGTTCAATTATACCCTTCCTTTTCATCTGTAAGTATGGTGCGGTCATGGGTATTGAACGATTTATACGTGAAAGAGTCCGCCCGCAAAAAAGGATTTGGCGAGGAGTTATTGAAGGCGGCCATCACTTACGCACGGGAAACAGGTGCCAAGGGGGTTTTACTTGAGACAGGTAAGGATAATGTAAATGCACAAAAGCTTTACGAGAAAATTGGTTTCGTTCGTGAATCGAATTATTTTTATCATTTCACCATTTAATATAAAAAAGTGTAGGGAAAATTTTCTTTTCCCTACACTTTAATGCTATTTATCTAGAAAACTAATTATTTAGCGGTTTCCAGGCTGGCTTGAATTTCTTTAATAAGAAGTTCAGCACCTTCAGCGCTAAGTATTAATTTACCGTCAGCAAGTTTCATATTGTCATCGGAAACGTCACCTGTTACTTGACAAGTCATGTTTGGTTTATATTTTTGAAGGATTATGCGCTCTTGTTCTACGTAGATCTCCAAAGCGTCTTTCTCATTAATTCCTAATGTACGGCGTAATTCAATTGGAATGACTACCCGTCCTAATTCGTCAACTTTACGTACAATACCTGTAGATTTCATATAATTTACCTCACTAATTTTCTTTCAAATGGGGATTCTATATATTTCGTCACCATTCGACATTATTTGCACTTCTATTAAGATACCACTCCCTACCATATTCGTCAATTCTCGTATCTTCGTATATTATCTGCCTTAATAACATTTTTACATTCAATTTTAGTAAACCCTTCATAAAGCCCGTCATACCGCCATTCCCTGTTATTATGATGGTATATATTACTAATTTTACAGTTACACTGCCAACGTTCCCATTTTATTTTTAACAACAACTCCTTTCATTCCATGTCGAATGATGGAGAAGGAATATCACTAGTCTTAAAGAATCCTGTTGATTTTCTTTTGCATTTGAAGGACAATTTAAATGGATGGATTTTAAAATTTCGAAAATTTTTTCTTCTGCCTTTGATGCAGTGGAACGTGATACTTCTGATAAGAATGTTTTAAAGTCTTTTATAATAAGAAGAAAGCCGAAACGATTGCCACACTTAAAGAGTCTTGGCTAATTACTGGCTCATAAAACAGATTGAGGTGAGTCAATTGCGTCCGATTATATTAGGTATTTGTTCTGCTTTCTTTTTTGCATTCACGTTTGTTTTAAATCAATCCATGGAGTTGTCTGGTGGAAGTTGGATATGGAGTGCTTCACTTCGATATATCTTTATGGTGCCTTTTCTGCTATGTATCGTATTAAGCAGAAAAAACCTGCGCCCCCTTTTACGGGTGATGAGAGAACGGCCGGGACCTTGGCTGCTTTGGAGTTTTGTAGGATTTGGGTTGTTCTATGCTCCTTTATGCTTTGCATCCGCCTACTCACCTGGCTGGCTAATCGCCGGCACTTGGCAAATCACGATCATTTCGGGTGCATTACTTGCGCCGCTGTTTTTTGAAAATGTCCAAACGAAGGATGGGCTCGAAAGGCAAAGAGGTAAGGTTTCTGTGAAAGGCCTCCTCATGTCCATGATCATTCTGCTTGGGATCATCCTGATGCAACTCGAACACACCAAGCACATTTCAATGGCCAATCTCTGGTTGGGGGTCATCCCCATCGTTATCGCCTCGTTTGCATACCCTTTGGGAAATCGAAAAATGATGGAAGTATCCGAAGGACGTTTGGATGCTTATCAACGTGTATTAGGAATGACGTTGGCGAGTCTGCCTTTCTGGTTTCTGCTTTCATTGTACGGTTTCTTTACAGTAGGGGCCCCGACGAAGATGCAGAGTTTCCAATCCCTTTTGGTAGCACTATTTTCTGGTGTCATTGCCACGGTCCTTTTTTTCAAAGCGACTGATTTGGTAAGCGGAAATATGCAGAAGTTGGCTTCAGTTGAAGCTACTCAATCAATGGAGGTGCTTTTTGCCTTAGCTGGCGAATTACTATTCCTATCGTTACCGATTCCTTCTCCGTTATCGTGGTTCGGCATCTTTATCGTTATCATAGGAATGATCCTTCATAGCTATGTGTCACATAAAAAAGAAGGTTCATCAGGGAAACGGACCGTGAGTGCTTAAATAGCAAGAAAAAAAGAAACTGTTACGCTCTTTTTTACCATTGACAGGTCATGATAAATTGATGATTTTTAGAGTGGCAAAAAAGTTCACCATTCATTTTTTTCATTAAACTTTTACCTTGAGTAAGTTCAAAAAGTATGTATAATGAAAGGTAATTGTATATGTCAAAGGTTTTCTAGGGTTCCGCAGTGCGTTCTATTGCTGGTCTGGTCCGAGAGAAAACTCACAGCATGCTGTGTCACGGAAGGATAAAAGCCTGGGAGAAACCGTTTAACGGTTATCTCTTGGGCTTTTTTGTTTTTTTGGTAAAGAATAAAATCGGAGGTGCGATATTTCATGGGCACAAACTGGATTAAAGTATTCATTGCAGCTTTTTTTGAAGTATTTTGGGTGATTGGCTTAAAACATGCAGATGACTTTTGGACTTGGTCTGGAACGGTCATTTCGATCATCATCAGTTTTTATTTGATGATTATGGCTGGAAGGAAGCTTCCTGTCGGAACGGTATATGCCGTTTTTGTCGGTATGGGGACCGCGGGGACCGTTTTTTCCGAAATCATTTTCTTTGGAGAATCCTTCAAGCTGAGCAAAATGCTATTGATCCTCCTCTTATTATCAGGGGTGATCGGCTTGAAGCTAGTGACTGATGATAAGGCTGAGAAAGGGGATGAATCTTAATGGCTTGGGTCTCTTTAATCTTAGCGGGGCTATTTGAAATGTTTGGGGTTGCGATGATAAATAAATTGCATAAAGACCGGAATTGGCAATCCTTGCTACTGTTATTCATCGGATTTGGAGCAAGTTTTCTATTTCTTGCTTACGCCATGCAAACCTTGCCGATGGGGACAGCTTATGCTATCTGGACAGGGATTGGCGCATCAGGAGGAGCGATAATCGGGATGCTCTTATATGGAGAATCCAAAGATTGGAGAAGGATCGTTTTTATAGCCATGGTCCTTGGTGCAGCAGTGGGATTAAAACTTGTTTCATAGGAATGAATGAAGGCGATTTTTCGTAGAAATTCCAAAAGAAAAAAAGGAATATACACTACAATTTTTTATAAAAGCATAGAAAATCAAAGACGGTACATATATATTATGTGCCGTCTTTTTACCTAACTTGAATTAAGAAGAATTTTTCACGTGAAGTCATTTTATAAAAATTGACTTGCATCCATCTTAGTGGAATCGTTCCCCTTAACCTGTTTTAGCGTCGCTACTATAAGGAAGCTAACAATCACTAATAAGAGCCATGAGCTTACCTTTCCTAGATGAACGAGACTCCATGCATCGGTTTGGTTTGGATACTCCCAAGCTCCAAAGAATGTTGCGATATTTTCAGCTATCCATATAAAAAATCCGATGAGCATAAATGAAAGTGCGATTGGCATACGATAACGAGTTCCACCAACCTCGTATATGACCAATGATCGCCAAAAGACGATGATAACAAGTCCGGATAACCACCAACGAACATCAATCCAATAATGGTGTGTGAAAAAATTTAAATAAATAGCAGCAGCAAGAGGTACAACGACCAAATATGGTGGCCACTTGACCAGTTCGACCTTTAACCTCCTCCACGCCTGGCAAAGATAACTCGCTACACTTGCGTACATGAATCCGCTATAAAGAGGCACTCCAAAAATTTTGAAATATCCTTCCTCTGGATAAGTCCAGGAGCCCATATGTACCTTGAAAAGTTCAAGTGCAAGTCCAATAAGGTGGAACAATGTGATAACCTTTAGCTCATCTCTTGTTTCAAGCCTAGAACGCACCATCCACCACTGCATCAGAAGGCAGATGATGAGCAGCCAGTCATACCGTGGCAGGAAGGGAAGCGGAATGAATCTTGTAATGGCCAAAGAAGCAAAAATAACGGCAGGAAACAAACATGACAGGGCTTGCTCCCAACCAAAACGAACGAGTTGTTTCAGTGCTCTCATGATTGGTGCCTCCACTTTTTTAATGGTTAAATTCATGAGTAACTCCCCTTTCTTCCACTTTTTAACCTTGGGTATCTTCATCATTTCGGTATTCTAAAATATCTCCGGGCTGACATTCCAAAGCCTTACAAATTGACTCTAAAGTGGATAATCGAATCGCTTTTGCCTTACCGTTTTTCAATATGGAAAGGTTAGCCATCGTTATTCCAACCCTCTCAGAAAGTTCTGTAACACTCATTTTCCTTTTAGCGAGCATCACATCAATATTGATTATAATTGCCATGTTTTCCACCTCAGACTATTAAGTCATTTTCTGATTTTATATCGATGGCTTCTTGTAAAAGCCTTTGAAGAACAGCAGCAAAGACTGCAATCACCATTGAAGCAAAAATGACGACCAATCCGATTAATATGATACCTGGGGCGTCGTCCATTTCCGCCATAAGATAAAAGAGCGGCATGCCTGCCACATACAAGCTACTGATTGTGATTGCACAGTATTTTATCTTTTTTAAAGCTCTTACGGATAATTCCGAGAAAGCTTTGTTCTTGTCAATAAAGCTTAAAAGTTTAAAAGCTTGATATAGAGCAAAGTAAAATGGTATCACCGATGCATACAAATCGATTAAAACGAGATATTTCAAATAAGCCATATCCGGATACAATTCTGCTGCAAACTTCGCTATCCCAGGCACCAAAAAGATGCACAAAGCAAGAATCGGCATTCCAATAAGAATAACAGCTATCTTTAAAAAGATCGTTGACACTTGTTTCATAAAAAGCACCTCATTAATTTTTTGTCCATTTGAATTTAACACACCTTTTATCGTTTTACAATAAAACATTGTTGTTTTTTATTATATTATTATTGTTACCGAAATATCCTTTTCATTTTAAAAAAAATAAAAAAGCATTCCTCATTACGAAGAAATGCTCCATAACTAAACTATTCAATTCATAAATTAATAACTATGGTTCCCCTTAGCTCTACTGGTCTGTGTAACCGTATCCCTCTCCTTATATCATCAGGATTTCCCTGATATCCTCCTCTGTAAGTGCAGATGATGATTTTTCCCCAGGGTCGATGATTTCTTCAATAAGGTGTCTCTTTTTCTCTTGCAGTTCATTCATTTTTTCTTCAATTGTGCCACGGGCAACAAGTTTGATGACCTGAACCACATTCTTCTGCCCCATTCGATGGGCACGGTCCGCGGCTTGTTCTTCCACTGCTGGATTCCACCAAAGGTCATATAGAATGACTGTATCGGCACCCGTCAGATTGAGACCCGTACCGCCCGCTTTCAATGAAATGAGGAATACATCCCGTTCTCCTGCATTAAACCGATTGCAGATTTCCACACGTTCCTTTGATGGAGTTTGTCCATCCAAGTAGAAAAAGACCTGTCCTTTAATAGCCAAATCCCTGCCGATGATTTGAAGCATTTTTGTAAATTGCGAGAAAATCAGTACCCGTCTTCCAGAAAGCTTCGATTCTTCAACAATTTGCATCAGTTGCTCATATTTTGCCGAGCTGCCTTTATAACCGTCCACAAATAAGGCGGGGTGACAGCATATTTGCCGAAGCCGGGTCAAGCCAGCGAGGATCCTGATCCGATTTTTCCTGAGGGTGTCCTTGTCCAAGTGTTTCAGCGTATCATGCCGCAGCTTCGCCAGATAGGCGCCGTACAGTTTCTTCTGATCTGGAAGCAGTTCCATCGATTCCAGCGATTCGACTTTTTCCGGGAGTTCCGAAAGCACATCCTCTTTCATTCTCCGCAGCAAAAATGGCCGGATTCTCCGGGAAATCTGTTTCCTTGAGAGGTTACTATACTCCTTTAACCCCATGAATAGTTCAGGGAATACCACATGGAAAAGGGACCAAAGTTCTTCTAGTGAATTCTCGATGGGTGTACCAGTTAACGCGAAGCGATGTGCCGCTTTTATTTTCTTGGCCGCTCGTGCCGTTTGTGTCCCTGGGTTCTTAAAGGCCTGTGCCTCATCGAAAAACACCGTATGGAAGTCCTCTTTTTCAAACCACGTGATATCCTTCCGGAGCAATGGATAAGAGGTGATCACTACATCCACGTCCATTACTTCCTTAAACAGCTTCGACCTTTCCTTTTTATGGCCATCCACGACGACGGCTTGTATATCAGGGGCGAATTTAGTGAATTCGCTCAGCCAATTGTAGGTTAATGATGAAGGGCAGACAATAAGCGCAGGAACCCTTTTCTTACGGATTCCAGGCAGCTCCGATAAAATGAATGTGATGCTTTGCAGTGTTTTGCCCAGTCCCATATCATCAGCCAGAATCCCGCCAAATCCGTATTGGGCAAGTATTTTCATCCATTTGTAGCCGTTCTTTTGATAATCGCGCAAAATCGGCCCAAGACTATTTGGCACCATGAACTCCAAGGCACTCGGATTCCCGATGTTATCCAAAAACTGACGGAATGATTCCTCTAATGTGAATGTCTGGCTGTCATTAACGGAATCAAGGAGTTGCAGCCCTTTTACGATTGGCATGTTCAGACTGTTTTCCAGGTCTTCATTTTGTACGGGAAGTGCATTCAGAAACCGATTGATTTCCTCGAACTCCCTTGTTTCAAGGGAAAGCAGCGATCCATTTCTTAAACGATAGTACTTCCTTTTCTCTTCAAGCGCTGCTAAGACCTCACGTATATGTTTATCGGGGATCGCATCCATTTCAAATTTGAATTCGAGCCAATCAGTCCGTTCTTTTTTGATTTTGACCCTAATGCGGGGTGCAGCATTCCCACGGGAAATCCGGTTTCTGACAGCTGTCGTGGCATAGATTTGTACCAGCTTTTGAAGTTTTGGAACGATGTGGTATAAAAACTCATACTCCAGCTCTTCATTATGTAAGAAATAGCCGCCGTCAGTCTCGGCAAACAGGCTTTCCTTCATAAGCTTTAGTATCTCCGCCTCCTTATCTAAATCCCTTATAAGCATGGCGACCGCCTTGGATTCCTGTTTTTCCAATGGGTTGATCACGATATTTTCATAGTGGAATTCCAGCCCCGCAAGCAGCCTGTTTTTCACTCGATCCAAGTATAGCTTAGCAACCAGCGGTGTCTTCAAAAACAGTTGGGTGATGGACCTTGCTATATGGACTTCACCGAGCCTTTTCAAACCTGGTACCACTTTGTCCAGGAATAATTCCAGTTGGTCATGATGGATTGGAATTCGATTCATTCCCGAATCCTCGAGCATTTGCTTCAATTCTGAAAGGCGTTTGCAATCCTCTTTTTCGAGCTGAACCAAATTCCCTTCAAATAGGACCATTTTGTATGCATTCATCACCATCATCTCATTCAAACCTTTAATATTCAGCTGATAATCTTCGCCCTCGCTTTGGGTAAAATCAAACTGTAAAGGAAGCGGTTCGCCGGATAAACGAAGACCATCAAATGTATGGCCTCCATATGCAAGCTTCACCAATGGCGCCCTACCAAGGATTGGGACAAGTCTTTGAAAGGAAGATGGAGGCAGAAGTAATAAGTGATCGTCCATTGTATATTTAAATTTGTCCGTAAGGGCATCAACATAAACCTTTTCATCCGATATCACTGTAATAAGCTCCTGAAGCACTGCATCCGTTTCCTTATGAAAACAATGCAATTCAGGGTCATATAAAAATGAAAGGGTCAATTGGGCAGTTTTTCCTTCTTTTACCCGTTTCAGGAAATCCCGGACATTCAACAAATTGAAAGAACCGATTTTCATTTCCATTCCTAACATATATTGTCCAGTAACTATCCTTACAGGTTTACACGTAAACTCTGCATCAAGCAATTGCCTGTTTTCAAAGTGGAGCTGCTGACCGCTTTTGCGTACAGGCTGATTATTGAATAGGGTCAGCAAGCCCTCAGACAACTTCTTATTGGCTGAAATATCAGAACCAGGTACATTTAGGCCATCAGGGATCGTTCCCTCTCGCTGATGATCGCAAACCGACAGCAGTACGGCTGCAATATGCTGACAATCCCTTTGGTAGGAAGCTAGCGAAGGACAACTGCATGTAGTCTGAAAACCACCGACAGAATCCACTTCGATCGAGACATGGAAATCTTCCATTCCTTTAACCGCTGCTTCACAACCATCAGGACGGTAACTTTGAAATGTCACTTTATTGGCACGATGAAAAGCTTCCCCTCTTTTGAAGGAGACGGCCCCGCACATGTCTTTTATGATTTTTTGATTCAATTTGATATCCAAATTGCCGTCCTCCCTCCTGAGGTTTTTTTGTTAATTGATTTTACATTCCGCTGATAAATAAAGCTCATTTAATCATCATACTATGAAATGGGTATACGAGGTTGCAAAAAAGCAAAAAGACAAACCCATCATTCAAATTAAGATTTGATTGATGGAGTTTATCTTAGTTCAGCAACGGGAATTGCAACTTTATTGTTGCCCCTTGACTTTGTTGCCTTTCTTTTTTTTTCGATAAATGAAGCTGAACAATAAGGACACAAGAAGAACAAGAAATAGGATTAGTTCAGCCGGTTCTTTCACCAAAAAAGGGTTCAAGGCATGTTTCATTGAATTATCCAAATCAAATCCTAAAAGAAAATCCATACCTAAAGAAAAGGCCACTAATGGAATCAGCAGCAAAACCGTAATACCGAAAATTTTCATTTTTCATCTATTCCCCTTTTAGGAACTTATTTTGGTGCTGGCCTTGCTTCTTTTTCGATTCTTGAAAAAGGCAATGATCAAGAGAAGCATCGGGATGATCACTTGAAATGGGAGGTGGATATAGATCGGAACGGCGTCTAATCCTTCATGGATATGTTCCGAATAGTTGCTTGCGATTACAATGGAAATCAGTAAAATGACAAAGCCGATCGGATAAGCAAGTCTGGAAGGCTGTTTAACATTGAAAACATTCGCCGTACCCGTTAACGCTGCATAGGTAAATATACTTAACTTGATGAACCCGCCAATCATCAGCTTCAATAAAAAATAAACATCAAGGCGTTCGAGGAAGCCAGCGATCTCAATGGACTGAATGAGTGTAAGCAGTGGATATTGCGAACGGGTTGTAAGATCCACTCCAAGTACCGCTACGTTCATAGCCATTATAAACGAGAGAAAAATACCTCCTGTAACCAAACTCCCGATCCCGATTTTTTTCAATAGCTGAGGTTCGTTCAAATAAGGAAAAATCATCAAAAAGACAATGATTTCGCCAAATGGAAAGTATATGGTTTCAGTAAAGGCCATTCTGATCATCTCCGCCCCACTGATTTCGAAAACGGGCTTTAAGTTGTTTAAATGGATCATGCCTGAAACGACTATCAGAAAAATGAATGTCAGTAAAAGTAAATTCTCCAAGACAAAAAACATTTCACCCGTCCTTGCCATTACCTCTATCCCTTTACGAACCGTAAATACCACTACCAAAATGAATGTTGCATTAGCAAAAAATAATGGAAGGTGAGGATAGGCAAAAGTAAGCAGTGTCTCTCCGAAATCCCTCAACACCCTTGCAGCGAGATATATGAAATAAAGAATGTATAAAAAGGCTACTATCCTTCCTAAGAAGTTCCCCAATATATTTCTTACAAAATCAGTTAACAGCTGATCAGGGTAGTATCGAAAAAGACTATAATAAACGAAAAATAATAAAAAACCGCCTATCATCGCAATAAGAATGACTAGCCATGCACCCTGTTTAGCATCTCCTGCAAGAGGAACCAATAGAGCACTGCCCATTTCAAACAGGAAAATAAGGACGAACAGCTGATAGCCGCTAATTTGTGCCTTTTCCACGAAGATGCCACTTCCTTCCCATTATTGATCACCCTTTTTAATATTTGAAAGATACGGCTTATTACGTAATCCTGTACGGCGAATGAAAGTCTCTACCTGCACCTGTGCCTCCAGTTTAGGAAAAGTAACATCGTCCCAATCCTTTTCTAACTTCTTCCATACTTTTGGATGGGATTCATGCATGATTTCACCAAATCCAAAAATATCGGATTTATTTTTTTGGGCCCGTACGATTGCATCTTCCATCTCCTTCTTCAAGTTCTTGGCTAACTTCTTTTCAATATCAATCAGGACGTGCGGACTATTTAGATTCAAGGGAACATCCGCTTCGCGAATATCTCCTTCTGCACGGACCTTTATAAATATCTTAGGTTTACCATTTTCCATTTTTACCGAAACATTGGTTTTTTGGCGAATCACCTGATAGGTGATTGCGTCTTTTTTATCCTTCCAATCCATGTTTAGATTGGTACCTTCAATCCTATCCAATACCCACATGGATCCGATTGCCTTATCACCATCCAGCCAGTCAACCAATTTCCCTTCTTTAAAAACACCTATACCAGCTGCTATAGGGTTTGCCTGAATATCTGAAGACTGGGTATTCTCCATTTTGTCCTCTTTACCTTTCTGACCGTTCACGGTAAAACCACTTATTATCGGTTCTTTTCCGGTACTTACAAGATTCTTGATCACTTCTTGAAGATTGATATTGACACTTCCGCCCTGTTGTTTTTCCGTAGATTCAATTGTCCTGATGATTTTTTCAGCTGTTACTTTATCGATTGACGTCAGCGTTTCGACTATATTCCTTGCTTTTATACCACGGGCAATCACGATCCTCGTAGTCGCCCTAAATTCCGGGGAACGTTCAAAGGCATCAAAAATCGCGTTGATGCCCTCTTCTTTTGCTATTTCCTCACTTATGACAATCAGGTTTGCATGGGCAAAATACATATCCCTTGAAATTTTGGTTGAAGCAACACTATCCATTTCCAATATATTATCTCCGCTGGCCCTATAAATGGAGATGGGTGGATTTGTTCCGCCGCCCCCTTGAAGAGCTCCCGCAACATTGCTTGGATTAATAATTTGAAACGTTGCCACTAATTTCCCTTCTTTATTTTTATCGACTCCCACTGCCGAAACGATGGCCATTTCGTTTAATTCTTTTTTATCCCAACAGCCGGAGGTGAATGTAATGCAGATCAACATCAAGAGCAGGACTAATCGTTTACGATTCATTGCCTTCACCTTTTTTCTGGTCAGAAGTTTTCATTCCACGCGATTCAGGAGGCAGTGGTCTTTGATTATCGCCTTCCCTTATCAGATTATTTGGGTTGGTTACTAATTTGGGCCTCTCTTTAAACGCCCACATCGGTCTTCTGAAGAATGTGTCGCCTAACCCTTCCGGATTAAGAGGGGCCAGCGGTGTCATATAAGGAACTCCAAGTGAACGAAGGCTGCATAAATGGACAATAAGGACGATAAAGGCTAAAATCATGCCATAAAAACCTAAAACACCGGCACAAATGATAAATCCGAAACGCACTATACGGGCTGAAATGGCTATTGCATAAGATGGGGTAGCAAAACTGGCAATCGCCGTGATCGAAACGATGATGACCATTGCCGGCGATACGATGCCAGCCTGGACTGCAGCCTGCCCAATCACCAATGCCCCTACAATGGACATGGTCGAACCGACAGCCTTTGGCATCCGTAGGCTTGCTTCCCTTAATATTTCAAAAGTCATTTCCATGAGAAGCGCTTCAATGACGGCCGGCAAAGGAACCGTTTCCCTTTGGGCCGCAACGATGACCAGCAACTTCGTTGGGATCATTTCCTGGTGAAAGGTCGTGGCTGCAACATAGACAGCAGGCCCGATTATAGAGATTATAAAAACGATGATCCGTAAAAAGCGTGTGGCTGAAGCAATATCGAAGCGATTATAGTAATCTTCGACAGATTGGAAAAACTGGACGAATAAGGCCGGTGCCACCAAGACAAAAGGCGTTCCATTAACGAATATAGCCACTCTTCCTTCAAGTAGGTTCCCTGCGACCATATCCGGCCGTTCTGTATGATTAAGGGTTGGGAATGGTGTCATGACCTGGTCTTCTATCAATTGCTCAATATATCCTGATTCAAGAATGCTATCGATGTTAATTCGGTTTAAGCGCTTCTTGACCTCTTCGACGATCCCTTCCTTGGCAATCCCATTTATATACATGATGGAAACATCCGTTTTTGTCACGGTGCCTATTTTCATCGACTCTATCCATAAATCCGGGGTATTGATGATGCGGCGTAACATGGCGATGTTCGTTCCATTCGATTCCGTGAACCCTTCTCTTGATCCCCTGACAGTCAAATGCGTGCTTGGTTCCTGAATCGAGCGCCGTTCCCCCCCTTTTGTACTGGCAACCAAGGCTATGTTTATACCATCAACAAAAATGATGCTATCCCCTGATAATAATGACAAAAATAATTTTTCCCATTCCTTGACGGTTTCTACACCACCGAGGGAAATCACGTCTTCAGAGATTACATCCAACGCTTCTTGTGGAAGTATTTTTTCTGATAGATGAGGGTTTTTCATGATAGATTCAATTAAAAAATCCGTAACGCTTGGATTATCAATCAGACCCTGCACATACAAAATAGTCGTTTTTATTTCCGGATTTTGACCTATTTTCAACGTTCGGATAATAATGTCCGGACTGTTTCCCGTCTTATTCTTCACGATTTCCAGATTGGCCGAAATGGAACTTTCAATATAATCAGGTGTTTTGGATTGACCTTCATCTTCCTTTTTCTTTTCATTTTGTTTCATTTGTCTTTTTTGTTTGAAAAAAGAAGCCATAGCACCGAACCTCATTCCTTTTTCGTTTCACTCATTTTGTCCAAAGCACATTCCCTTTATTCTGAGTTCCACCTTCTTGCTCACACAAGAAAAAGGCTGTCGCAATGACAGCCTTTGGCGGTTATGTTCGGTTATGTAATGAAAGTGCCGTTTTCGTTTGGCCCCAATCAATTATTTCCCTTTGCCTTTATCCCTTCTAAAAATCAAAACAACGAAAAGAATCAATAGCAAGGCCAATATTACATAAACGACGTTAGAATAAATGTCCATATACCCTACAATATCTTCCCACGAAGATCCAACGGCCGCCCCGATATTCACCAAGATGACGTTCCAAATTAACGTACCGGATGTAGTGTATAGCAGAAAGAGCCAAAAGCTCATATGGGACATGCCTGCAGGAATCGAAATCAAGCTTCTGATCAGCGGAACGAGTCTACAGAAAAACACGGTCCAGGCCCCGTACTTATCAAACCATGAATTCGCCTTATGGACGTCGGATACCGTTAACCGAAAAATATGCCCCCATCTATCCACGAACTTTTCAATTATTTTCACATCAAGAAGTAAACCAATCCCATAAAGGACGACCGCTCCTGCCACTGACCCCAGTGTCGAAGCAATCACAACACCGATAATTGTCATATTCGCCGTCGTCGTCATGAAACCGCCAAAAGTCAGAATGACCTCTGACGGGATCGGCGGGAAAATATTTTCCAATGCTATTAATAGAAAGATTCCTATATACCCAAAATCATTCATGAATTCCGTAATCCAATTTTCCATTTAATCTCTCCTAACTGTATTGAGTCAGTATCTGACCCTGTTACCCTCCGGCTGCTAATCTTGCAATATTCTTGTCCCTTTATTACATATCTTTGTTCTTCCGCCGGTCTTGATACCTTTGAAAAAACCAAATGGAGATCGCAATCCAAAAACCACCCGCCAAATACCCGGCAATGATATCACTAGGATAATGGACCCCCAAGTATATTCGGCTTATACCTATTGAGAGGATCATCGTCATGCTGAACAGAATCAATAGAACCCTTGCCCACTTAGCCGTAATATGACGCCATAGCAAAAATGTGAGAATACTGTATAAAGAGAATGCATTCATGGCATGTCCACTAGGGAAACTGTACCCCCCTATTTCGATGAGTCGATGTAAATCGGGCCGGGCGCGTCTAAAGAAAAGCTTAACCATCAAATTGAGAAGAGGTGAACCAATTATGACAGCACTGAATAAAATTAGTTCCAAACGATGCTTTAAAACCTTATATAAGAAAAACAATATGAACAAGGAAAGGATGATCAAGGCACTGGTTGAACCTATGTAGGTAAAGAACTTCATGATGCTCGTTAGTAAGGGCGATTCCAATCCCTGCACTAAGGCAATCACGACTTCATCAAATTTCAGGTATTCCTTTGCACTTATGGTAAATGCAATGAAACTGAACCCTATTAAAGAAAGTACACTTACTATAAAGGCAATGGTTAATTGTTGCTTTAATCTCATAATAACATCCTTTCACTTTTGAAACCGTTTCAAATGGAAATATCTATTTTATCCTAACCTTCTTCATTATAGGCAGAATGTAAAGGCTTCATCGCCCGCAAACCTCACCCAGAGGATGCCGGAGCACACTTCCATCTACTTTTTCATACTACCCTATTGGTCATTATCACCTCAACTTCAGGTTACTTTAGATTCATACATTCACATGTATCGTTACATCTTCGGTTTCGTTTCACTTACCATTTTGTTTAATCATTCTAATGATCGATCATGGCACAATCAAAATATACATATTTTGTATTTTCATTCTTAAACCAAAGGAAAAAGAAGCATGAATGTAAATTTCGGCAAGTAGCGAAAAATTATGCTGAATGGAGAAATGATTTACCGGATGAATTGATGGAAAGTTAAAAATGAGGGGAATGAACTTTGCTGAGGTTCAGGTGGCAGACCTATGTTCTGGATTTGGGGTTCTGGGCAGTACTTTATATAATGAAGGAGCAACGGTGATTAGTGTTGAACCATCAAAAAAGAATTGATCGAAGAAGCCAAGAATATCGATGGACAACTGATTATATAATACTTTAACCCGGTATGCAGAAACCACTACCCTAAAAAGTGATTTTTCGACATCGCAACCGTTTTAAGGGCTTGGCACTGAATTGACAGAGAAGAAACTCTAAAGGAAGTAAGGTGGGTTTTAAAAGATATTGGTTCGTTTATCGTGATGTATTCGGGATTCACTTCAACAAGCAAAAAACCTTATGCAGGTTAGTGCACAAGGTTCTTTTCGTTTTTTAATGTGTACGGCGTGCCTTAAGCGGTAGTGATGTCAAAGTTTGCCCAGTCGCTGAATCAGTAAGATTTTCTTCTACCTGGAATGTTGGCACCGCTTCAATATGCTTGAATTTCTTCAGGAATGTAGTAAGCGCAATCTTTGCTTCTAGCCTCGCTAGCGGAGCTCCTAGGCAGAAATGAGGACCATTCCCGAATGTTAAATGTTTCTTATTATTAGGGCGGTGGATATTAAGGGTGAAGGCGTCTTCAAACATCGCTTCGTCCAAATTAGCTGCACTCATCCAAACAACCACGTTTTCCCCTTTTTTCAATTCCACTCCCAATAGATCGTTATCTTCCTGTACGGTGCGATCTAATTTAATGAGATTGAACCGGAAACGGAGCATTTCTTCGACCGCCTGCGGAACCAAATCCAGGTTTTCATGTAATTCCTGATAAACTTCAACGTCATCATATAGCAGGGAATAAAAGCTATTGGCCAGTAAATGACTTGTTGTCTCGACCCCTGCTCCTAAAATCAGCATGGTCGTCCGGACAACCTCATCATCCGTAAACATTTCCCCATCCACTTCTGACTTCAATAGATCTGAGATGATATCATCTGCCGGGTTTAATCGTTTTTGCACAACAATTGGATATAAATATTGATAGTATTCTTTTGCTGCCACTTGCTTCATTTCATTTACTTCTTCTTGTTTTTCTTTATCAAAAGGAAGGAATAAGATATCCACCCATTTCTTAAACAATAAACGATCTTTCGAGGGAACACCCATTAAATCTGACATCACAATGATCGGAAGCGGACTCGCCAATGATTGCACAATATCGATTTCCGTGTCCTCATCCATTTGTCCAATCAATTCATCTGCAATTTCCTGAATGCGTGGTTCCCAGTTTTGAAGACTTCTAGGTGTGAATGCTGCGGCCAGCAGAGAGCGGCGTTTTCTATGCTCAGGTGGATCACTTTCAGTTATTCTGATCTTTTCAGGGACTGCTCCTTCACCACTATCCGTTCCAACCGATATGGTAGTCCGTTTCCGAACACTTGAAAAATGTTTATAATCACTGAGAACCCGCTTCACATCTTCATATTTAAAAACATTCCACGTATCCGTTCCTTCGTGATAACTCACATGGTCATTTTCTAACATCCGTTTACACCAAGCGTACGGACTAAATTCCTCCGTCCGTGTTTTAAACCTAGTAAATTCTTTTATTGCAATAACTTCTTTCATGATACCGACTCCTCCCACTTCTCAAAGATACCTAACAAAAGGATCGAATGTTCAGTATTCTTAAATCTCAGTCGATTTGAATAGGGTCGAGCATTCCTGATAGACTTTTACCATTTACCTTAAACATGAATCTATTCCATTATAGGGTAAAACACTGTAGCAGACCATGCATCTTCCATACCAGCACCCTCACATGAAATTTGCCCCACATTCCCAACAATCTATGTAAAACTGCTTATTTTTGACAATTCCCTTTCTTTTTCTATTTTTTTATGTCTCTTAATTGATGCTTAAAATCCAATCCTCTTTTTCAAATTCGGGGACAGTGCTTTTGACTAAGTTATTTCAGTATAGATTTTTTTATAATTGCCGGAGTTTGTAAAACCTGAACGTTGATTGGAACGCAGGGCACTAACTTTCCGCGGGCGGTCTTTGCGCCTTTGGGGTCTCCCTTGGACATGCTTTTCCCGCATATATGGAATAAAACCATTACTAGATTGAAGAAATTTACGACACTCCTGCCGAAACTGCTAGCCGAGACCCCGGAGGCGCTTTCGGCAAGGGAGCGAATTTCTAAAATCAACTGGAATTTTTTAAAAGAAAAAACTGCAGGCAAACTCGATTCTCATCAAGCTTGCTTGCAGTTGGAACGGCTGTACGATGCAGCCGTCAATTTTTGCCTCTTTTAATCAGTTCATGTAAATCATCCATTTTCTTTTCCATGATATCTAGTCTGGTTTTACGGTGCTTGCTGGAACGGAAAAGGGATACGGCGCCAACAATGATCAGGATTAGAAATACAAGGCAAAACAATTGGTATATCAGATCAGCAATATTAAAACTACTCACTATGTGATCCCCCTAAAATGGCATTCTCAGTATTTATTATACACCAGGCAAAATTAACATTTTAACCTTTTTAAGGAGAAACGAGAATAAAAAAACCGATAGCCAATTTGCTATCGGTTAATCTTTTATACCTCTATTTGTTTATCTTCAGTATCTTCTTGGGGCACAATCAATTCATTATAGAATGCTGCCAATGTAGTTCCGACATAAGGAAACAACCATAGTAAACCAATTCCTATCGTGAACATGCAAAGGATGCCCCAACCTATGAAGCTTAGATGCATAAGGAAATACTTCCATTTCAAGCCCTTCATTCTTTTTCTGCTTTCTGTAATGGCTTCAAGCACCGTGTATTCTGGATGATCCTTCAATATGAAAAACACCTGCGAATAGGCAATGCCTTTGATGATACCCGGAATGATTAATAATAATGACCATAAAAAAATGAAAATAGCTTGTAAGATGGATGCCCCAATAAGCTTGAAAGAGGTTTTTCCATCTTTATAGATAGCGAATACTTCTGGAATATCAGGGTTTCCTTCCCTAACCAAATTCAGGTAGAACCAAGTGGTTGAAATGGTAAGCGGGATTAAGGCAATGGAAAAGACCATGCTGAAGATATCAGACCATAACGGTGTTTCTTCCTGCATGAACCATTGTGAAAACCCACCGCTTCCGATCACATCGACAATTATAGGTAAAATGAAATTGATCAAGAACAAGAGCAACATAAGCGAAACTGCTACACCCCATTTACCTCCCAACGAATGAAGGGCTTTCCTTTTTAATTCTGAGATTCTCATACTCTGATTAACTCCCCTTTTTATACGGAAGAATTCTGAACATTCACCATTTCATTGTAAATATGGATGAATTCAGAAAAACCGCTTTTTAATTGATGTCTAAATCTCACTTAGTATTTTAACATAATATTTCTAGCCATGGGCTTAAATTCCTAGAAAGCACTCACGGATAAAGAAAAACGGCTTAACCAGTTTCGAGCAATCAGGATCACCTCCCAAATCGACTTGGCTTGTTTGTATAACAGTTTATGAAAGGGAATATGGCAATATGCCCTTTCCAAATGAAAAATACCTTCGCGAAACCATACCATGTTAAGGTGTATGGTCAGCGAAGGCGCTTTTATTTATCTTGGTTAAAAGTTTTTTCGTTATATAGTTCTTTTTTCCTTCCTGGCTTTGTCATCACCATTTATTTGACCACAACAAAAAAAGAGCATCCCAAAGCTAAATCGCCTTGGAACGCCCTTTTTCCTATGATCAATCAGAGCCAGTTATAACGAAATCGTCTTGGAGCAAAGCTAAAGGAAGCTTTCTATTTATAGGATCCCCTGCCGAGACATTAATTTCAGTAATATGACCACTTGCACCAATTGAAACATCAATCAATTTCCCATCTTTCGTTTTCACTAAAAAGAGCCTCTCCCATTCATAAACATAGGAATTCTTTTGAACGTAAACTTGTTCGATGGTCCCATCCTGAGCACACTCGATGGTATGAATCGGTTTTAACACGGAATCACTCCTCCACCCTCCATTATTAGACTAAAGCTTATACCCAGCCACGGAATATCGAGGCTTCTGCCATTTTTCTGACACCCACCATATATGCAGCCAGCCTCATATTCACTTTTCTTGTCTCGGACATTTCATATACTTGATTAAATGAGTTGACCAATAACGCTTTTAATTTGGTTTGGACCTCTTCATCTTCCCAATAATAACCTTGATTATTTTGAACCCACTCAAAGTAAGAAACAGTCACACCGCCTGAACTTGCCAATACATCGGGTACGAGAAGCACATTGCGTTCCGTCAAGATCTTGGTTGCCTCTAAAGTGGTAGGTCCATTCGCTGCCTCCACGACAATTTGGGCCTTGATAAGATGTGCATTTTCTTTGGTGATTTGATTGGAAATGGCAGCAGGCACTAAAATATCACAATCTTGTTCCAGAAGTTCTTGATTGGTGATTTTATTATCAAATAGTGTCGTTACCGTTCCAAAGCTATCCCTTTTATCAAGTAAGTAATCGATATCCAGACCATCCTGGTTATAAATGGCACCATATGCGTCCGAAATCCCAATTACTTTCGCACCTGCATCGTGCATGAATTTGGCTAAAAAGCTTCCTGCATTCCCAAACCCTTGGACGATGATGCGTGCACCTTTCAATTCTATACCCTTACGCTTTGCCGCTTCCTCGATACAAATGGTGACTCCTTGAGCAGTCGCCTTTTCCCTACCGTGTGAACCGCCCAGAACCAGTGGCTTACCTGTGATGAAACCAGGTGAATCGTGTTCTCTTATTCTACTGTATTCATCCATCATCCATGCCATGATTTGTGAATTTGTATAAACATCCGGGGCCGGAATATCTTTAGTCGGCCCAACTATTTGGCTGATCGCCCGAACATACCCACGGCTAAGCCTTTCTAATTCACCGATGGACATTTGGCGCGGATCACAGATGATGCCGCCTTTTCCTCCGCCATATGGCAGATTCACAATTCCGCATTTTAAACTCATCCACATTGAAAGTGCTTTGACTTCTTCCTCATCGACTTCTGGATGAAAACGGATTCCACCTTTTGTCGGACCGACAGCATCGTTGTGCTGGGCACGGTACCCAGTGAATATCTTCGTCGTATTGTCATCCATCTTAATCGGAATCCGGACGGTCAGCATCCGAAGAGGTTCCTTCAAGAGCTCGAACACTTCTTCAGAATAGCCAAGCTTATCAAGCGCCTCCTTGATTACGACCTGTGTTGAATCAAGCAAGCTGGCAGTTTCTTTTTCTTCTTTGACAGTTGTACTCAATGGAATTCACCTCATAGGGATATTAGGATAAAACTCTTTTAATGCGTTCGATTGCCCAATCCAAGTCTTCTTTAGTAATCACTAATGGCGGAGCAAAACGGATGACTGTATCATGTGTTTCTTTACATAGCAGTTTTTCTTCTTTAAGCTGCTCACAATAAGGTCTTGCAGCTTCTGTCAATTCAACCCCGATGAATAAGCCTCTACCACGGATTTCTTTAATCATGGGATTCTTGATTTCTTTTAAGCTATCCATAAAATATTGTCCAAGCTCCAATGAACGTTCCGCAAGCTTCTCATCTTCAAGTACTTCCAAAGAAGCGATGGAAACCGCACATGCCAATGGATTGCCGCCGAATGTAGAACCATGGGAACCAGGATTGAATACGCCAAGGATTTCGCGGTTTGCAGCTACGCAAGAGATCGGGAAAACCCCGCCGCCAAGCGCCTTGCCTAAAATGTACATATCCGGAACTACTCCATCCCAGTCAGAGGCGAACATTTTTCCTGAACGTCCAAGTCCTGATTGAATTTCATCAGAAACGAATAGGACATTATTTTCTTTACATAGTTCGTATGCTTCTTTTAAGAATCCTTGAGGCGGTATGATGATTCCAGCTTCACCTTGAATCGGTTCGATTAAAAATCCAGCCGTTTGCGGTGTAATCGCTTCTTTCAATGCATCAAGATCGCCATAAGGGATAAGCTTGACCCCTGGTAACATCGGTCCAAAGCCCCTTCTGTACTCTTCATCGGACGACAGGGACACGGCTGCCATTGTACGGCCATGGAAATTCCCGATACAAGCAATGATTTCCGCTTGGTTTTCTGCGATTCCTTTAACATCATAACCCCAGCGCCTAACAGCTTTGATTGCTGTTTCAACGGCTTCAGCACCCGTATTCATAGGAAGCGCCATGTCTTTTTGCGTAATGCGTGAAACCATTTCGTACCACGGGCCTAATTTATCACTATGGAATGCACGGGACGTCAATGTCACGCGATCGGCTTGTTTTTTTAATTCGTCGATGATTTTCGGATGCCTGTGACCTTGGTTCACTGCTGAATAGGCACTTAGCATATCCATATATTTGTTTCCTTCAGGATCTTCCACCCAAACTCCTTCTGCCTTCGAAATGACGATTGGAAGTGGATTATAATTGTTTGCACCATATTGTTCTGTTTGCTCGATTAATTTTTCCGTTACTGTTGTCATGTTGATTCCCCCTAAAATTATAGCGTTTCAGATGTTGTTTTTCCTTGAAGATGAAGAACTAAATAATCAGGACCGCCCGCTTTTGAATCTGTACCTGACATATTGAATCCGCCAAATGGCTGGTATCCGACAATGGCACCAGTACAGCCGCGATTGAAGTACAAGTTTCCTACGTGGAAATCTTCACGTGCCTGTTCGATATGTTCAATATTGTTCGAGATGACTGCACCTGTTAATCCATAATCCGTGTTATTGGCAATCTCGATTGCATGTGTGAAATCTTTTGCCTTACAGAACGCTACCACTGGTCCGAAAATCTCTTCTTTCATGACTCGTGCATTCTCATCCACATCGGCAATGATGGTTGGCTGGATGAAGAAACCTTTTGAATTGTCCCCTTCTCCCCCTGCAACAAGTTTCCCTTCTTTTTTACCGATTTCAACGTAGCTCATGACTTTGTCGTAAGCGGCTTGATCGATAACAGGACCCATGAAGTTGTTTACGTCCGTTGGTTCGCCGACCGTTTTTTCTTTCGTTAATTCAATGACACGATTCAAGACTTGGTCATATACATCTTCCACTATGACTGTCCGTGAACAAGCAGAACATTTTTGACCGGAGAATCCGAATGCAGAAGCGACGATGGATTGTGCTGCCAATTCCAAATCAGCTTCTTTATCAACAACGATCGTATCTTTACCGCCCATTTCAGCGATGACACGTTTCAACCAAATTTGGCCTTCATTTACTTTTGACGCACGCTCATAAATACGGATTCCCACATCACGAGATCCGGTAAAGCTGATGAAACGTGTACGAGGATGATCTACCAAATAATCGCCAACTTCAGCACCGCTTCCTGGAATGAAGTTCACAACTCCTGCAGGTAATCCCGCTTCTTCCAACACTTCGATGAATTTAGCTGCAATGACCGGTGTTGTACTGGCCGGTTTCAATAAGACGGTATTTCCTGAAACAAGAGCCGCTGTCGTCATGCCTGCCATGATCGCAAACGGGAAATTCCAAGGTGAGATGATGACACCGACACCAAGTGGAATATAACTGAATGCATTGTGTTCAATCGGACGGCTTTCCACTGGCATTCCGTCTTTAAGCTTCAGCATTTGACGTGCGTAGTATTCCATGAAATCGATCGCTTCCGCTGTATCTGCATCCGCTTCATTCCAAGGTTTTCCTGCTTCTTTAACCAATAGAGCCGAGAAGTAGTGTTTTCTTCTCCGGACGATGGCTGCAGCCCTGAATAAAATATTTGCACGCATTTCCGCTTTCGTTTTTCTCCAAGTTTGGAAAGTCTTATCCGCCGCTTGCATGGCTTGCTCAGCAAGATCCTTATTTGCTTTGGATACGGTTCCAATAACTTCTTCTTTATTTGCTGGGTTTACAGAGGTAATGACTTCATCAGTAAACACTTTTTCACCATTAATGACTAGCGGGTATTTCTTCCCTAAATCATTAGCTACATCATTCAATGCCACTTGAAAAGCTTTATTGTTTTCTTCGATTTTAAAATTAGTAAATGGTTCGTGTTTATATGGTTGGACCATTATGGCTCATCTCCCTAAAGTTTTATATTTTTTTCTCTCGCTTATTAAACAAGCAAGTTCCGTGCCAACTTTTCATTTTTTTGAAAAAAACATTGTTTTTTCATAAAATATGCAATGAAATTCAGCACTTATGGGGCAATATTGGCATAGCATGCCATTTATTTTTGCTCTAGCCCCTATTTTTTTCACTTAAACCTTACACTTTTTATTAATGCAAGATTCATGCCAACGTGTAAAATCATAAAAAAGGGCATTTTTATCCTTTTTCCGCAAAATATTTTTGCACTTCAATGCAAAATAATCTTGCTGTGCAAATTTTATTTGCACCTTTTCTATATTTCTACTACAATAGCTCTAAGAAATGAATAAAAAGGGGAGGCATCCATGTATTTAGATCAAATCGTTAAAATAGAAGGTTTTCAAACCATCCTCCACTCGCTTGTGGATGTAATCGATATCGGGATACACATAATCGATATAAAAGGACGAACCATTGTTTATAACAAAAAAATGGCTGAAATTGAAGGAATGGAATCGGAAGAAGTATTAGGGAAAAAGATTCACGAGATCTTTATATTCAAGGAAGAAACGGAGAGCACATTAATACGGGCACTTCATTCTGGAAGGAAAACCGAAAACTCGAAGCAGACCTACTTCAATAATCTCGGACAAGAAATTACAACAATCAATAATACGTTTCCGATTTTGGATCAGAACCAAAATATCATTGGAGCAATTGAAGTGGCAAAGGATATAACGAATCTCGAAAGAATCATTAAAGATAATATCTTGAATAAGGGCGATACCAAATATACGTTTGACAGCATCATTGGAACCAGTGAGAATTTCCTGGAAGTCATAGAAAAGAGCAAGCGTTCGACCAGAACCACATCCTCCATCCTCATCGTCGGGGAGACGGGAACCGGAAAAGAACTCTTCGCCCAAAGTATCCACAATGGCAGCAGCCGTTCGACACATCCTTTCATCAGCCAAAACTGCGCTGCCCTGCCGGATAGTCTAATTGAGGGAATACTCTTTGGCACAAAGAAAGGGGCCTTCACCGGATCGATTGAAAGGCCCGGATTATTCGAACAAGCACAGGGCGGTACCATCCTTCTTGATGAAATCAATTCGTTAAACCCGAATTTGCAGGCGAAATTATTACGGGCCCTTCAAGAAAGGACGATTCGCCGTGTTGGGGATACGAAAGATAAAAAAATTGACGTTCGGGTCATTGCAACGATAAATGAAGATCCAATAGACGCCATTTCAAATGATCATTTACGAAAGGATTTATATTATCGATTAAGCGTCGTATCGTTATTCATCCCACCCCTTCGTGAACGGAAAGAGGACATTCCTTTGCTGGCACAATCCTTCATCGAGAAATTCAATGCGCTGTTCGAATTGAATATTGAAGGGATTAGCGAGGAGGTCTACTCACTATTTTATGATTACGACTGGCCCGGGAACGTAAGGGAACTTGAACATATCATTGAGGGGGCCATGAATTTACTGGAACCTGGCGATACAAAGATTGCCATCAATCACCTTCCCACTCTCTTTAGAAAGAAAGCCCATTTTGAAGACATTCATCCCGAGAAAAAAGATGTCAAAACAAATGGAGATCTACAGGAGTCGACCTTATCTCTTGATGATTATATCGCCAATACTGAAAAGCAATACTTGGAGAAGATATTAAAGGAACATGGCATGAATATCTCTCAAGCAGCTAAAGCCCTGAATATCAGCCGCCAAAGTCTTCAATATCGTTTGAAAAAGTATCAGGATAAATAACCACAAAGAAGGCCCCCATTGATATATGGGGGCCTTCTTTGCTCGTTTATCCTGTAACTATGCGATTCCTTTCATTAGAAAAACTTCGCAATCAGAATGTTTCAGCCGCTTTTGCAACGTTTTCCAAACCATCCGCGATAATTTTTTGAGTCCGATCCGGATACTGATTATGTCCTTCAATGACCACTGCCTCCGGATTGTTGATTCCCCACAGGCTAATGATATTTTTAACTAAATTCACGGCCATTTCAGCAGAAGCCATTCCTTCCAATGCATAATCCGAACTGCGGGCATTCAATAGCATGACCTTTTTATCGCCAGCATACCCAACTGGTCCCTCCGCCGTATAATTGAACATTTTACCTGCTTGTGCCAAATAGGAAAGGTATGTGATCAGCGGTGCAGGAACCGTTGCGTTCCATAGAGGGAAAGCGAATACCACTTTATCCATGGCTAGGAATTGATTTAAATATTGGTCAACCAGATTTGCCGCTTTTTCCTCTTCGGCTGTCAGTTCAAGACCCTGGTTGCGTTTATACAAACCAGTAATGGCTGTATTCCCATAGTAAGGGAGTTCTTCTTTAAATAAATCCAACTCGGTCACTTCATCTGTACGGTGTGTCTCTTTATATGTTTCTAAAAATGTGTCATACATTTTCGAGCTGATTGCCTGATCTGCTGGACGATCATTCACTTTAACGAATAATACTTTTGTCATTTGTCCATTCTCCCCTGCCGCGGTTTCTTTATTTCCAAATAATCTACTTAAGAATCCCATTATCCTCACCCTTGCTTTCTGCTTTAAATTCAGACGACTAAATGAATCTCATTGCCTGATGGATCTGTTACACTGAAAAACTCTTCTTTTTCCGTGACGACAGCCCCGATTTCTTTAAGTTGCTCCATCACTTTGTTTCTCGCTTCTTCATCTGCAAAAACGAGGGTATACCAGTTCAGCCCCACACTATTTTCCTGGGGAGCCGGAGCGCCAACACCATTCCAAGTGTTCAACCCGATGTGGTGATGATATCCACCGGTTGAAGTAAAGAGCGCACCTTCATATCGAGTCACAACGGTAAACCCAAGACCTTGCATGTAAAACTCCTCCGTTTTACGTAAATCTGATACATGCAGGTGTATATGTCCCATTAATGTACCTGCAGGCAGTGCACTCCACTCACCATTACTTTCTTTCAGAAGGTCATTCCCATCCAACGGATCCGTGCCCATCGCAACCTCCCCATCGGCCCATCTCCAATCGGTGGATGGCCGGTCAGAGTATACTTCGATGCCATTGCCGTCCGGATCGGTAATGTACAGCGCTTCACTCACTTCATGATCCGCCGCTCCAAATGGATATTTCGTTTGAAGTAAATGGCGTAAAAAAATCGATAAGGCGGCACGGGTCGGCAGCAAAAGGGCAAAGTGATATAAGCCAGTGGTCCGCCCTTCTTTCGGAATCACATCAGCAGGCTGCTCAAGAGTAAGCAACGGGGTTTTTCCGTCTGTCGTTAAAACAGCTTGCCTTTCTGTTTTCTTCAATACTTGAAGACCGATGATATCTTGATAAAAAGTGATGGCATTTTTCAAATCCAAAACATTAATACTGACTTCGCCAACAAAAGTTACTGGTTTTTGATGAAAATTCTCCATATCGTCACTTCCCTTTTTTATTGAAAATCATGTTATCCAAAGAAAGAACAGTTCGGTTTGCACACACTAGATATACAGACATGGCTAGTAATGCCAAGTCCAGTTCGTAGCCCGCCGCTTGCCCGTTTCCAAGAAAACCAGCAGGTAATTTAGCCGTGAAAATCGCCCCCGCCATAATGACCACAAACAGCACGGAAACGATTCGTGTTCCCAAACCCAGTATAACCGCAAGTCCTCCGATCAATTCGATACTTGCAACGATGTATGCCATGAACCCAGGAATACCAAGGCTATCGAAAAACCCCGCCGTGTTTCCTATGCCCCCTTGAAACTTTGAAACGCCGTGAATGAAAAAAGTAAGACCTAAGATCACCCGTAAAAAAACTTGACCCGCTTCATTTTTATTCATGTATAAATTCTCTCCCTTTTTTTGTTTGTTACTTTATGTAAGTAATTATATTTTCATAAGTACATAATGTCAAGTAAGTTTATTGGAATTTCTTTTCCCTTATAAAAAAAACGAATTGCAGAAAGCAACTCGTTCCAATGATGTCACTGTTTAAATGTGTAATACATGTTTGAATTGATGGTGAAAGAATCTCATCAAAGTGAATGGAATTCCCCATATTCGAATGCTGAAGTATTCAGCCGCATATCTGCGTACGTCAGCATCCGGAGACATAAGTGTTAAGGAAACATGTTCAATTGGCAGCTGAAGCAGGATGGTGGCTACAGCCTCTTTATTCAAACATCGAAACCAGTTCTTTTGTATATGAATGGCGATCGCTGCAAAAGAGATGTTCGTTTTCGAAAGAATCCACAATACCTCCCCCTTGCTCTTTCATAGACTCAGTGGAGCAAGCAGGCAAAAACAATAGACATAAAATAAAAATTGACTTAAATTTTATGAACATGATATATTTCCTCCATTACCTCAAGTATTTTTACCGATTGCTGCAAATCGAATTGATTACGATTTAAATCGCAGCTTTACTATCATGATGAACCAGGTAACAAACTATCTGATGTTTAACCATCATTCTATGTACATGTACAGAACTCGTGGCTATTTACCATTTACGAGTATTTGCGCGAAATTCGAGATTAAACACCAATTCACGAGTAAATGCGCTAAACTCACGAGTATTCACGCGAAATTCACGAGTAAATGCTCCAAATTCACGAGTATTTCCGCCAAATTCACGAGTAAATGCTCCAAATTCACGAGTATTTGCGTCAAACTCAATGCTATATCCGTCAAAGTCATGAGTAACAGCTCTAAAATCTCGTGTAAAAGTCATTAATCTTGAGTAAATGGACCAAACTTTCGATTTACAGCACTAATTCCCTTGTGTAAATCCCTCAATTCAAGCAAGTGTTATATATTCTCAATATTAAATAGCCCCTTTCATTAAATAAATCAAAATCGTTACGATTTATACTTTTTATATAAACAACTCTTTTCTTGACTGCCTTTCATTATAAAACGTAATGATTACTATTTACAAGTTTTTTTCGTTATTGTTAAACGGCGCGCGCCTTCAGCCTTTCAAGGTATGCTGCTTTAGTACCGAACTTTTGAACGGCAACCTTTTATTAAAGTGAGCCATTTTGCTCTCTTCCCTTCCACTTCCATTAAGCTAACCATTACTACAGCCTTCATGGTTCGGGAATCGCCCCTTTAGATTGTACCCATTCAGGGGATCACGAAAAGAGTCCCGTTCGCATCTTTACGAACGGGACTCTTTTAAAAATTGGGATATGATCTTTCTTATAGTGGGATGATTCCCAATAGGACAGCTACCACTATCATGACAAGCGTCGATCCGCATGCCCATTTCAGGAAAGTGCGCTGCAATGCCCCGAAATCTTCCCCTACCATTCCAATCAATAGATAAGTAGATGGAACAAGCGGGCTTAATAGATGGACAGGCAATCCTAAAAGTGAAGCTCTACCAATCAAAGCAGGGTCAATTCCATAAGCAGCTCCCGCTTTAGCAAGTAATGGGAGTACTCCATAATAAAATGCGTCATTTGACATGAAGAACGTGAAAGGTGCTGAGATGATGGCTGTAATGACGGCAAAATGTGCACCCATTTGATCTGGAATGTGCTGAATCAAAGAGTTTGCCATGGCATCCACCATTTCCGTACCGGCAAGGATCCCAGTAAAGACACCTGCCGCAAAAATCATCGAAACGACAGATAAAGCATTGTCCGCATAGTTTGCCACACGTTCTTTTTGATCACTGAGTTTCGGATAATTAACCGTAATGGCAATGGCAAAACCTATCATGAACAGAACCGCTGAAGGCATAAGTTCCATTATTAGCGCCACCAGCAAGGTAAGCGTCAATGCGTAATTGAATATAATCAATTTTGGGCGCTTAATATAAGCATCTTCCGTTGCTGCGGCATGCTGTGCAACAACATGATAATCGACCTCTATGATCCCAATTCTCTTTCTTTCTTTTTTACCCAGGCAATATGCCATGAAAAGGACGAATAGGACTCCGCCAATCATCGCAGGAATGACAGGGGTGAAAACATCGGACATTTCAAGTTTCAAAGCGGTCATCACCCGTGCTGTAGGGCCTCCCCAAGGAAGAAGATTCATTACACCAGATGACGAAACGGCAATACCGGCCAATACAAGCGGTCTCATTCCAATCCGTTTATATAGCGGAAGCATGGCAGAGATCGTTATCATATATGTAGTTGTACCATCTCCATCCAAGGAAATGAGCAAGGCCAGGACGGCCGTGCCGATGGCAATTTTCACTGGATCTCCTTTTACAAGCCTAAGGATCGTATTGATGATTGGATCGAAAACTCCAGCATCGATCAAAATGCCAAAGAAAAGAATCGCAAATAAAATCATGATCCCAGTTGGCGCTACACCTTTGATCCCTTCCAACGCCATCTCACCCATTTTACCGCCAAATCCGCCAATAAGTGCGAAGGCACTTGGTACTGCAATCAAAGCTATCATGGCTGAAAGTCGCCCTGTCATAATTAAAATCATAAACACTACTATCATCAGGTATCCTAATAAAGCGAGCATATCCATCACTCCTCATCTTCTAATAAGATAAATTGTATATGAAAACGCTTAATCTGTAAGCGTTTTCAATTTATTGTGTTTTAAAACTATTTTGTCAATTGTGTTCATTGTGTTCACGGAAGCACTTTTCAGAGCTGAACTTGAAGCCATTCCCCGGGTTGAATGGCGGGTTCTTAAAGGAAACTTCATCGATTTTAACCATTTTGCCTGCACCAAAGATATTGGATATATTCACTCTTGTTGAAACTCCCATTCCATTTTGCACCGCTGTACCATATGCAAAAAAACACCTCCAATCATGAAGGTGTTTCACTTAATTCCAGAAACTCTATTGAATTTTATAATATCTCCGCTCAGGTCTTCCCACTACCCCGTATACGACTTCTGCTTTACATTTCTTTACTGATATCAAGTATTCCAGATAGCGTCTCGCGGTTGTCCTGGAAGCGCCGATCTGTCCGCTCACTTGCTCAGCCGACAAACCGATATCGCTTGCTTCAAGTACCTCGAACACTTTCGTCAAAGTGATTTCGTCGACCCCTTTCGGTAAAGCGGGCCCATCGTTCGTTTCCGAAGCGGCAGTTCCCTTTTTCAAAATGAGATCAACAAAATCCTGGTCTATTTCTTGTTTGGATTTCATCAGATGGGCTTTCTTAAGATACTCTTCGATTACTTGGTTGAAGCGCTTCATTTCAACTGGTTTTATTAAATAATTCTCTACTCCGTAGTGAAGCGACTTTTCAAGTTGTTCTTTATCCGTTGCCGCGGTAATCATGATGATATCCACATTCGGGAATTTCCGCCTTATATCCGGAAGAAGGTCTGTTCCAAGCTGATCTGGCATATATACATCAAGCAAAAGCAAATCAGGGCTTTTTTGCTCCAAAATCCGAAGCGTCTTTTTTGCATTGACAGCTTTTCCGACCACTTCTATTTCATCAAAGTTTTTCAAGAATTTTTCATGGATATCCGCTACTCGAAAATCATCTTCTGCGATGACTGCTCTTATCTTCAGCATTCTTTCCCTCCTCACTGTTCTTTAGGAAGATACACGGTGAATATGGTGTTTTCACCCTCGCTTTGAACTTCGATGATGCCGCCCAGCTCTTTTACGACACGATCAGCATTCGAAAGACCATACCCACTCGGACTTTCATTCTTTTTCGATGTGAAACCCCGATCGAAAATATGGGCGATAGCATCCTCCGGTATTCCTTTTCCGTTATCACTCACTTCAAATACCATATCATTTCCGATATCGGTGGCGAAAAATTTCACAAGTGACTCCTCCATTCCTGAAACCGCTTCAAGTGCATTATCGATAATGTTCCCCAGAATCAATGTTAGTTGTGACAATTTTATATGATCCGGAAGTTTCTCTAGGTAACTTTGTGAGTCTATTTCAAAGATTATTTTCTTTTCCGATGCTTTCCCTATCTTACCAAGCAACAGGGCTTGTACCTTTGTATCCTTTATCTGTTCGAACACGACACGGTTCAAGGAATGCAATTCGGAGGTTTCGCTTTGAATCATATCTATCGCTTCATCATATTCCCCTAATTGTATCAATCCTGATAGAACATATAGTTTATTGGTAAACTCATGGGTTTGAGCCCTTAAATCCTCTGAATGCATCTTCACTTCCGATAATGTGTTGACCATTTCCTCAATTTCCGTTCGATCACGGAACGAAGCGACAACACCGCTTACCCGTTCACAATCAAAGATTGGCGTACAATTCACAATAACGGATTTATCTTTCCATGAAATCTCCTTATCCACTTGCGGTTCACCGGACTTCAACACCTCGAATAAATATTTCGAAGGAAATAGGCCATCCACGTTCAAATGGCGTACGGACTCTTTAATATCCAGCAATTTTTTCGCCGGCTGATTCATCGATGTAATCAGCCCTTTATGGTCAATGGCCAGAATCCCTTCTTTCACCGATTGAAGTACTGCATTTTTTTCTTTATATAAATTGGCGATTTCAAATGGTTCCAGCCCCAATGTATCTTTACGTATGCTCCTTGCGAGCATATAACTGCCAATGATCGATATCATGATGGCCACTAAAGATACAATCATCTCTTTGGACAAATCTTTGAAAATCTGGGCGCGGACATCTTCCACTAAAAAACCTACTGAGACGATTCCAATTATTTTTCCATCCTTATTGAATACCGGTGACTTTCCCCGGATGGAAAGGCCAAGTGATCCTGCCGCTTCGGAAACATAATATTCACCATCCCGAATGGCCCTGCTATTATCTCCGCCTTCCATCCGCTTCCCAATTTCGGAAGCCAGCGGATGGGAATAACGAATACCCTCTTTATTCCCGACAACGATGAACTCAGCCCCTGTTTCCCTGCGAATCTTTTCGGCAATCGGCTGGATTGTGCCGGCAGGATCATCCGTTTCAAAGGCCTCTGTAACTGTAGGCATGAAGCTAATCGTCTTTGAAAGTTCCAACGCCAATTGACCTTTATCCTTCGCTATTTGCCTTCCTTCCATATAGGAAAAAGAAGTCGTCAATAAGAGAATCAAAAACAGACTCAACGATAAGACCAACCCGAGAATCTTGGTTTCCAGCGATACTTTTTTCCTCATATTCAACAGCATCCTCTTTTTTCATATTCATTCACTAAATTTTATAGGAGCATAATGATTTTACCATTTCTATTAAATATTGAACATTGTGATTACTAACCGTAGTTTGCCGTTTATTTCATTATGTAAAAAGCGAAATAAATTTCTATGATCATCACCCTTTTGCTTATTTATGATTTTTTTGTTTATTTCTCAGTTTCCTATTAAAGAAAAAAAGTCACACGATCATGATGTGAGGATCAAGGAGCAGTTGTTTTACAACTTGTATCTCCTTTCCCTAGTGGGAGTGTTGACCGCTTAAGGGGGACGGATCAACGATAGGCTTTCTTTAGATAGTCCTGCTTCTGTCTTGCTACCATATCTTTTCTTATTGGAAGAAAGTAAAACAGTCTGAAACCTAAAATGCTCAAAGGAAACATCTCCTTTGAGCATTTTCAAAAACAGGTAAAAGAATTGATTGATTTGTCTTGTATCAATGCCAAAAACCGTCCAGAACCTGCCGTTCCATCTGAAGCCTGCAACAGATCGCGGACCGACAAAAATGGGATAATACCAGAAACTCGCACAAAACGAAATGGTCCCTGATCTACAGCAAATGTTGAAGCCGATTGTTGTTGAGGGATAAAGCTCGGTGGGGGCGCCGTTGGTGCTTCCGAACCCGACGGTGGTCCTGGAAATTGAAGCGAGGTTTATATCCGAAAGTAGAAATATATCGACGGTACCTGCAGTTTTATATCCGAAAGTAGAAATATATCGACGGAACCTGCAGTTTTATCTCCGAAAGTAGAAATATATCGACGAAATCCACAGGTTTATCTCCGAAAATTGAAATATATCGACGGTACCTGCAGTTTTATCTCTGAAAGTAGAAATATATCGACGAAATCCACAGGTTTATCTCCGAAAATTGAAATATATCGACGGTACCTGCAGTTTTATCTCTGAAAGTAGAAATATATCGACGAAATCCACAGGTTTATCTCCGAAAATTGAAATATATCGACGGTACCTGCAGTTTTATCCCCGAAAGTAGAAATATATCGACGGTACCTGCAGTTTTATCTTCGTTGTTGAAATATATACTAATTCAATATAGCAATCTCCATAAATAGAAGGTCGCATAGGATTCCCAATCGGCCCATGCTTCCGATAGTTTCAGGATTTCCGCTTTCGTTGGTTTTGCTTCCGTTTCCATGACCAGTTTCATGGAATTATGCAGCCCGACGTCATCGATGGGAAAGGCTGCGGGAAAACGCAAACAGCGCATCAAGACATAGTTCGCTGTCCACGGACCGATTCCCCGTATTTTGGTCAGCATTTTTTCTGCCTTCTTTACATCCTTTTCATTCAACAGCTTTTCTTTTGTAAGTTCCCCTTCTGCAATCAGTTGCGCAACACCTATTAAATATTCACACTTCTTCACCGTCATCCTCAAATCGGCAAAATCTTCGACCGTCAATTTCGCGATTACATCAGGCTTTGGAAACAGCCAATATTGCTTTCCTTCGAATTCAACAAAATCACCAAACCCCTCTACAAGCCTCCGTTTCAAGGTATAGGCATAAGTCAAGTTAATCTGCTGTCCAAGTATTCCCCAGGCAATCGCTTCAAATAAATCAGGGATGCCTATATTTCTTAAACCGAAGAATTGGCTTACCGGCTTTTGCAATAAAGGGTCATTTTGGGCCAGCTCATAAAAAGGAAGAAGATTCGTCTCAAGATCGAACCAGTGATGAATATATTGGGAGACAGCATCCTTTACCTGATTATCCATCGGTGCTGTTCGCCCTGGAAATTGAATGATCAGCTCGGTTTCATTCATCGCACTGATTTCTACTAAAAGTGTCTCGTTTTTGACAACAAGTGCACGATAAATTTTTTGATCAACAATTTCGAACAGACATTCATTGGAGGATCTTGATAAGTATTTAAGGTTTTCCGAAAAACTAAACTCTTTTGGTGTACGTATTCTCAATTCAGTCATGCCTTCGTCCATTGATAATGTCTCTTTCATTCTGCCCCTCCTTTAGCTTTATTGTAATGAAAAATGGATACGTTATCTTGCTCTTTTCTTTTTCATTCAACTCCCTTATTTTAACAGACCAATAGTCTTCTCCACTAACTTTCCACTAATTGAGTAATTACGTTATCTTGCTTTTATATTATCAAAATGTTTGTATATCAACGCTTTCTTGTATACTAAAAGAAGAGGTGAATGTGTTGAATCCGAAAAAAGCAGATTTCCCGAATGAATATTGGAAAGCCATTATTGATTGCGATGCAGCATATGATGATCATTTTTTATATGGGGTAAAAACGACAGGCATTTTTTGCAGGCCTTCCTGTCAATCCAGGGTGCCTAATAAGGAAAACGTGAAGATTTTCAAAAATGCCATGATGGCTTTGGAAGAAGATTTCCGCCCTTGTAAACGATGTAAACCGGAAGGACTGAATTTGCCGACAGAAGAATGGGTTGACCAAATAGCCGAATGGATCGACACACATTACAGAGAACCCCTCACATTGAACAGATTGGCGGATATTTCCCACGGCAGCCCCTATCATTTACAACGGTCATTCAAGCGTGTGAAGGGGATATCGCCCACTGAATACATTCAACGGCTTCGCCTTGAAAAAGCAATGAGGCTCCTTGAAAACTCCGAACAGCCAATAACTGAAATAGGCTTGGCTGTCGGGTTCTCAAGCACACCCTATTTCCTGACGCTATTCAAAAGGAAAATGGGGAATACCCCTTCAGGATACCGGAAAGCTTATCTCAAGACTCAAGCGAAGGAGCGTGAACAAGATGAAGAATGTTAAAGAACAAACCATTGAATGGGCCATACTGCATTATGATAAGTGGCAATTATATATTGCCAAGACGGAAAAAGGACTTTGCTATGTAGGCTCTCCTGGTCAATCGTATGAAGAACTGAAGGCTTGGCTACAAAAACGCTTTCCAATGGGGAGCCTTGTTGAAAATGAAGAAGAGTTAACACCCTATCTACAAGAACTCCTAGAATATTTCGAAGGAACCAGGCAGACTTTCTCTCTTCCAGCAGATGTAAAAGGTACGCCCTTTCAACAAGAAATTTGGGCAGCGCTGAATCAAATACCCTATGGCAAAACCTGTTCCTATTCCGACATTGCCCAAGTCATCAAAAGACCTTCCGCTGTTCGGGCGGTCGGAACGGCCATTGGTGCCAATCCTGTTCTGATCACGGTGCCATGTCATCGGGTAATCGGGAAAAACGGGGCCATTACCGGTTACCGAGGGGGTACGGAGATGAAACAATATCTACTTGAATTGGAAGCACAAAAAAAGCTGTGATGAATGAATAAGGCGTGAGTTCAATCGGACCGCCAAAAAAAGCATCCAATCATGCGGATGCTTTTTTTGCGCCTTTGTTTTTTAGTACCAGATGGTCACCGCTTTTTTATATGCATCACTATTAGGAATCGCATGTATCCCTTGGCCCTGTGCTTTGCGCGGGTCCAAATCATATACCATTGGTGTATAGCACGAAGTCTGCCCGATATTCACAACACCATTGCCCCCGGAACTGGCGCATGTATAGGCCTTACCATCAGTACTTCGGACGATCCTGGCATCCGCTTCATGGTTGTATACGGCGGGGCGTGTTACGGTCACTTTTGCCCAGGCGGTTTTACAGACAGTGCTGAATTTCAATTCTACGTACGAATTGGAATCGATCCATTTTTTATCCTTCGTTACCGCCGAACTTGCACAACTATCATAGTTAGGGCTTTTACCATCATAAGTATGTGTTTCGGCCAGGGCCTGATTTTTTCCAAATCCAAAATCGACAAGAAACATCGACAAGGTCATCACCATGGATAAACCTATCATTTTAAGCTTTTTATTCAATTCATTCATCCTTCCTTTGCGTAAAAATAGATGAAGGCTTTCCTTTTTCATTAATACCAGCCAGTTTCGCCTGCCGTATATGGCCAGTATGCAACTGCTTGAGCTTTTCGAGGATCTAAATCATATACCATAGGTGTATAGCATGTCGTTTGACCTTTATTTATTTCACCATTTCCTCCAGGAGATGCACAGCTAAATTGTTTATTATCAGTATTTCGGACAACCAATGCCGTTGCCTCCCCATCTGCTTTAGCCGGTCTGCTTAAAGTGATCTTTGCCCAAGCCGTTTTGCAAGTTGTGCTGAATTTCAACTCCAAATTGGCAGAAGCACCGTTGGCATAAATTTTCACTGACTTCTTCGTGACTGCGCTATTTGCACAACTATTATAGTAAGGACTTTTTCCATCATAGGTGTGTGTTTCTGCTGATGCTTTGCTAGCAAAAAAATCAAGGGAGCCAAAAAGGACTAAAAAAGCTACAAAAAATGAAATACATAAAACCATTTTTTTCATTATTTCACTCATCCCCTTAACAAAATTTATACACTTGTTCATCTTACAATTTTGTAATATTCTTACAAGTGATAAATTCCCTAGTTCATGAAAATTTACAGAAAACCTCCTTTAACTTGAACCCTGCCATCATTTATACGTCTGATATGTCTCGCTTTATCAACTGAATCACCACAGGACAAAGTCATTATGCCTATGAACAATTCACGACAATTCCGGGAACAACTAAGGACATATGAATGTCGCGTTTGAGACAAAACGGGCTAATAGGCTATAGTTGAACGGGGAAAAGACACAGGTCGATGTACTTAATGTTTTTTTAAATAGAGAAAAGCCCCAACAAAACTCGAATCATTTTGTCGGGGCTTTATTTTCATTTAGCAAGGCCAGAACCTGGAGCCTTCGATAAGTTTTCTCTGATCAATCTAATGATGCTTTCATAATAGGAAAGATCATGCGGCACGAGCTCATCTCGTCCAACAAATCGATCGATCATCATCCTACGGCCTTCTTGATTCATTTCGAATCCCTTAATATTCACTTTGTCCTTCGCTTCGGTCCAAAGCTCTTCGAAGTCATTCAGTACTACCTTCACCATCCCGGAAACCTCTTCTGGCTGCAGGGTGAAATCATCGAAGCAATGTGCACTTTCATATAGAAAGACGTTTGCCAGTTCCTTGTCGATGAAATCTTCTTTCGTTTGATGGTATTCAATAATCCCTAATGGAACCAACTCGTCAAAGGAAACGTCAATGCCTATTTCTTCTTTAATCTCCCTGACTCCGTCGTATACCGATTCATGAGCCAGTAAATGACCGGCAGCCGTTATATCCAATAGATTCGGATAATCTTTTTTCATCGCACAACGACGCTGAAGATATAGGTAATCCACTCCTGCTTCCGAACTTGCAAACCAGCAATGGAAAACCTCATGCCAATGCCCCAATCTATGTACTTCCTCACGCGGAGCCACGCCGATTTGAATGTGATCGGAATCGAATACTTTCAACAACTCGGTTTCCATGGAGCTTCACTCCTAGCCTTTTTATAAAAAACTGCTTCACCCTTTTTCTTTTTTCCAATTTTTAGGGTTTAAATAACCTTTATATTTAGCAGCCACCTCTTTCCCAACCAAGAGCGCGCCCGCCCAAAACATGACTTCCGCAAAGACGATTGCACCTGTTATGACTCCCGCTTTAACGCCAGTCGAAAAAGGCGTAAAAGGAGCTATTACAGGAATGATCCAAGTGAGAAGGGAAATGATCAGGAATCCCATCCCTACTTTGTAAAACTTCGATTTCTTTATTTCCTTACTTTCTTTATCCAATTAAATAACCTCCGTCATGATGATTTTCATTTAATTCCTCCGCCAAACATTCCACTTTCAAATATACCATTGAATATATTCTTTTTTTTATACGTTTGAATGTTCATTTCGTTTCATAATATTGAGATATAAAGAAATTTCAATGGAGGAAAGCTAGGGAGGGCATTGTATCTATTAATGGATTGACTTTACCATTCTTAATGGATTTAATAATCTTATACATACTATTCTTATAACACTTGCATGCAGGAAAGGAAAAATCCAATGTATATTGAATTCATTGCCACAACCATAGAAGATGCCCTATTAATCGAGAAATCGGGCGCAGACCGAATCGAGCTTGTCAGTGCTTTAGCCGAGGGGGGATTAACTCCCAGCCACGCCCTGATAGAAGCTGTCGTCAATTCGGTAAAGATACCAGTCAACGTTATGGTCAGGCCTCATAGCCAATCGTTTTGTTATACTCAAAATGATTTGGAAATCATGAAAAAAGATATCCAAATCATTCGATCACTGGGAGCGAACGGGGTCGTATTGGGTACATTAAATGAAAAAAATGAAATCAATCGACCATACCTCGAAGAACTATTGACGGTATGTGAAGGTTTGGAGATTACATTCCACCGAGCCATCGATGACACAAACGACCCAGTCCTTTCAGCTGAAATACTAGGACAATATCCAGGAATCACAACGATATTGACTTCCGGTGGACATGGGGATTTGCCCAGCCGCATGCAAACCATTCAACAAATGAAAAGAGTCTGCGGCGACATAGCGATATTGGTGGGAAGCGGCTTAAATAAGGATAATATCCTATCGATCCATTCCGAATTGCATACCGGTCACTATCATTTCGGTACGGCTGTTCGAAAAAATAACAGTATCATTGAAGGAGTCCAATTAGAAAAAGCTAAAGAAATCGTGAACATGCTAAAGAAATAATATCGGAAAGGGACCATTTCTTTGGTCCCTTTTATGATGCAGATCTCTTTTTTTGTAAAAAGACCGAGTCCCAAAACCAAAAAATCAGTGCCGCAGAAAGGCTTATTGCATAGTAATTCTTTGTAGTTAAAACATCCATACTGAAGTCAAAATTAAGCACCGAACTATAAATGAATACAGCCAGCAAAGAGAAAAAAATATAAAGGCAAAAATAAAGTAAACTGAATTTTTTAGGATGTTTATTGAAAAGGACCTGTACCGGAACAGCAAATAATAAATAAGGTATAACCACATAAAAAGAAAACACGATAATACCAAGTACCCCCCAGGAACCCCCGCTAAAAATAACCAACACCGTGGAAAGCAATAGACAGGAGGAGACTAGACTAAAAAAATAATAAGGAATCACATCGCTTAGCTCCGATACCTTTTGACTCATTTTCCAAAGTTCCATTTTAACCAACACCTCGCTATAAGCAGGCGGACAACGCAGCCTACAATAATATAATGGGAATTTTTACATAATCATTATACTATATAAAATGGAGGTGTTTTTATTTTGGAGCTATATATCGAATTATTCATTTTTCTGGCCATCATCTTTTTAATAGTGATTTCCAATCGATTCTTACCCTGGTGGGTAAAAGCCGCCATTGCCGTTTATTACTCTGTCATTTCCTATCTCTTCATTACCACTAAAAATAAAATTGATAAACAGTATGAGAATATCACTCCTGTACCTGACGCTTACTGGGATAAAAATTCAGCCTGGGTCGACACTATGACTGGTTATTATTTATGGTCCTTTTTAATAATTCTCCTGTTTATCTATTTTAAATGGTTCACAAGTGTGAAAAGTAAGGAAGCGAAGGGATGGGTGATCGTTAGTTTCATTCCATCATTGGCCCTTTTTTTACTTTTCATTTTCATATTCAGTTTTTCATACGGGTACAGACCATAGGGGTTGGATATTGCCTATTATTCAGCTCCAAAATAAGAAGGTTGCCGGAGCAACCTTCCATCTAATCTGGGGATTCAATTTTTGTTAGCTTCAGCAAAGTGCCCCATCGCATCACACATAAATTTTGCTAAACCATCACCATATTGGTCGATATTTTTGGTGAAGCGTTGATCATCTACGTACATTTGACCTAATCCTTTGAAAGCTTCGGGCGAGTATGTTCCGAAGTTATTGTTCAAACAGTCATACCATTCTTTAATTGCTTTTTGTGCCTCCTCCGACTCGGGCGAGGCAGTACGGATTGACGCAAGTTTTATATAAATATCCGATACAATTTTCTGTGCATCTTTGGACATACCCGCCACTTTAGCCTTCGACTCATCGACAGCTTTATCCCCCCAACGCTCTCGGGCTTCTTCTTCATATGGATTCTGACTGAAGTCAAACCCTTCAAATTTTTCTTTATCCGTCATTTGAATTTCCCCTTTCATATGCTTAATCGATTTATCGACCGTGTTAATTAATTTATCGAGTTGACTGCGTTTCTCCAGTAACATTTTTTGATGCTGCCTTAACGCTTCTTGTTTATCAAACGAAGAACTGCTTATCATTTGTTTAATTTCCTTTAAAGGCATGTCGAGTTCCCTGAAAAACAGGATTTGCTGCAACATCTCAAGATTTTCATTCGAATAAAGGCGATAACCGGAATCGGTTGTCTCCTCTGGCGATAATAACCCGATCTCATCATAATAATGCAGTGTCCGCACACTAATGCCAACTAAACCGGCCAGCTCTTTCACTTTCATTGCCACTGCTTCCTACCTCCTTTCGATATCATTTACTGTAAGGTATTACGCAACGTGAGAGTCAAATAGAAAAATGAAAATTTTCCGCCTAACTTGAAAAGACGATCCTTCCTAATGAAGAATCGCATGATAGTCAGAGTTCACACATTAAAATTCCCTTTTTACTCGTGAGTTGGACGCTTTCACTCGTGAGTTTGGGCTTTACTCATGAATTTGACGCTTTCACTCGTGAGTTTCTGCATTTTACTCGTGAGTTTGACGCTTTTACTCGTGAATTGGGCTTTACTCGTGAGTTTCCGCATTTTACTCGTGAATTTGACGCTTTTACTCGTGAGTTTGGGCTTTACTCATGAATTTGACGCTTTTACTCGGGAGTTTGGACCATTTACTCGTGAATTTTGGCCTTTTACTCGTGAGTTTGAGCCATTTACTCGTGAGTTTTGGTCTTTTACTCGTGAGTTTTGGCCATTTACTCGTGAGTTTCGGCATTTTACTCGTGAATTGGGCTTTACTCATGAATTTGGGCCTTTTACTCGTGAATGAAGCATTTGCTCTGCATGAAAGTTAGCTCCGATCTTAGCTACACTTTTTTTCTCCAATGATCGGGAATGCTTAAAGAAGGCGGTAATTTTGTATGCATATCGCCTTTGGCCGAGTTAACTTGTGCTTGTGTGATAAAGAAACTTCCAGTGAGATCGGCACCGCTTAAATCAGCGTCCCTAAAGTCGGCACCGATAAGATCAGTCACTCTCATGTCAGCTTCTCTGAGGTCAGATGCAATAAACAAAGCTCCTCTTAAGTTCGCTCCCCTAAGATCAGCACCTCTCAACTTTGCACCGATAAGGTCGCTCCCCCTGCCTATTTTGTACTGTTTTTTTTGATTTTTCTTAAATGAAACCTTTGCACGTACCAGTTCACTTGTGCGCAGAAGTAAATCATTAACGGTCGCTCTATGGGCTGGTACATTTAGTGCCAATAGAGACTTTGGATTTTGCTTAGTAAGATATTCCGTGTCTTCAAAAGCAGCCTGCAAATCTCGATGAAGTGGTTTCGCATCTTCTAAATTCAGTGCTTCATTTAAGTAGCAAAGCATTTCATGAAGTTGTTGCATAATAGGAAATACATCAAACATTTCCTTTGCTGACGCTTGGTTGTCTCTCCAATCGTTTCCATCATAAGTGATTTGGGATACCTTTTGACCGGCACCAAAGCATTCATATACCGTGCAGCCCCTAAATCCTTTTGCTCTGAGATTTTCATGGATGCCGCAACGATAATCTGATTGCAGGTTTGAACATGGTGTACCTCCATCTTTATCAAATGCAAAATCAGCAGATTTTGCATAAGGCAAAGCTACACAGCACAAACCAAAACAATACTCACAGTCTGCACGCAAATTATTAAGAATTCTATCGTCATTCTTTAATTGCTTGAACAATACTTACACCTTCCTTTAAAAACTGGCTCTGCCTTTCTAAAATCGTTTCATACTAGTAGATTTTTTTCTTCTATAAGATAGACTTTAGTTTTTCCCATTCTTCAAGTGAAAGTTTTTCGGTCATATGCTTATATGCATCAGGGACTTTTACCGAACACATAAATTCCAGACTATTGCCATCAGGGTCAGTAAAATAGACGGAAGCGTTTCCTTGGTTCGGACGCACAAAAGGTTCAATGGTTGTCCTCTTACCAAAAGGGACGACTTCAATTTTTAGAGATTGAAGCCAAGTTAACGAATTTTTCATATTTTCATAAGATACCCGAAAGGCGATATGCCTAAGTGAAGGGTGGTATGGAGTTTGATATTCTTTCCCTTCCCATAGGCCGACCCAGCTTTTGTTTTCCTCTATCCAAAAGAAGGCAGTATCTTCATCCCTCCAAGCTAGTTTCAAGCCTATTTTCTTATAAAAATCGATTGAGATGGCCAGGTTCTTAACGGGTAAATGGGCTTCATATAAACCTTCTATCATATTACATTCTCCTTTCTCCTTTTAAGTAATGAACCCTTTTGCCGGGAAAATATCTCGCGATTATTTCTTCATTGCTGCTTCAACTCTTAAATCCTTTGCAATCGTCAAGCGGTAAATCCTCGCATGCCCTTCGGTACTTCACGATAAATCCCCGCCTTTTCACAATTTTTCTTGGGAATGCGGTCTATTAATAGAGGAATGTGGATTTATAGGTTCTTACTAAAATGGTAGAATGTTACCTTTTGACCGGTATCCAGATTATTTTCCGTATTAACCGAAATCCGTTCAAAACCGTTTTTCACTAAAACCTTTTGAGAAAACATATTGCTGCTTGTCGTTTTGGCATATATTTGAGTCACATTCAATTCCGGCGCAAGATTAACCAAAAGCTTTAAAGCTTCGTTCGCTATCCCCTTTTGCGTAAACGCTTCACCAATTCTATATCCGACATGAGCCGTACCATTAATGGGGTCGATATCCACAAGATTAATCCTACCAACGATTATGCCTGAACTATCCTTAATCAGATAAAAAGAGGAGATAGCATCTTCTTGTTCTTTTAATAATTCCTTATGCCTGGTTTCAAACGTTCCAAAGCTATAATAATCATCTCCCCGGCTTTGGACCGTATGCTCGAAAAACCTTCTATTATTACATTCAAATGCAAATAACTCTTGTGCATCCTGTTCATTAAGCCTATCAATGTATATATCCTTCATTCCTTCATCCCTTTCCAAAAACGCTAATCATATGAGACCTGATATCTTCCATACCTATCATTCAAGAAAACCAAGGGCTTATCCTTCCTGATAAATGGATAAAGAATATTTTTTCATTCAACAGCTTTTAGCAGGAAGCAAGTTCCTTTGATAAAGAATCTATTTTTGATCGTTTAATGCTGTCATTTGGGTAACACTGTCACATACTGACAAATCGTGATACCCTCAATACCATATCATTCCAACTACTATGAACCCATCATACCAACTAATTTCTATAAAACTCCACAAATAGTTGAGAATAAATCTTTTTACATACGTTGTATAAGGTGTAAAAGCTTTTACAAAAAAACGAGGGGAATCATGATCATGAAGTCTACTGAAGGAAATTTTATCGAGCGGCTGCAACGCCAAGAAGAGGATGCATTGGAATTTGTAGTGGATACCTATTTGCCACTAATCAAGGGGGTCGCATATAAAGTTCTCTCGCCACTCAAGAACGACGGTGTTCTTGAGGAATGCATCAATGATATTTTTCTCTCAATCTGGAACAATTCGAAAAAGTTCCATGGGGATAAAACAGATTTCAGAAAATGGATTTGTGCGATTGCTAAGTTTAAAGCGATTGATTACTACAGAAAAGCCATGAAGAAAATGGAGCTTACGTCAGGTTACACAGAAGTAGATTCAGAAAAATCTGTAGAAGATGAACTGATTATATTGGAAGACAGAAAAGAACTGCTTCAGTTAATCAATCTCTTAGAACCTGTTGATCGGGATATTTTTATCATGAAGTACTTTCTAGGTTTGAAAAATGAGGATATATCGATAAAACTCGGGTTGACCAAAGCATCAATAGACAATCGTATTTATAGAGGAAAAAAGAAGCTAAGTCAAAAAGCTACGAATCTTAAGTTAGGAGGCAGCGTCGTATGAAGGATATTTATGAATTATTAAATGATATGGACATAGACGAAACTGAATTTAAGGAAATGGAAGTCACCGAACTAGAGAAAGCCAAAATCAAAAGATCACTCAAAAAATCAATAAGCAAGAAGAAAAAAATGAAGCGTTGGCAGAAGAATGTGCTGGCTGCTTCCATTATATTCGGATTATCCACCGCAACGATAGGATTCTCGTTTACCGCTTCTGCTAAAAGCCTTCCTTTAATAGGAGATATTTTCAGCTTTTTAGGTAATGGAAAAACGGGTCTCTATGATGATATCAAGAATACTGGAAAGGGTCTTTACGGTGATTATAAGGCCTACTCCAACGAAATTGGCCTTACCGAAGAAAGCAATGGCCTTACTTTCACGATAAATGACGCCATTTATGACGGAAAAACGGTAACCATCACTTATACTATTGAAAGCGAAGAAGATTTGGGGGATGGATCATTCTATATTCCCGGCCCGAATATAAAAGAAATGAAAGCCCAAGCAGGATCGGACGGAGTTACAAAAGTAGCTGATAAAAAATATGTAGGCTTATTAACGGCTAGTAATTTAGAAGATCTTAAAGAAGATAAGGTAAATATAGACTGGGATATAAACAGCATTAGTATTACTGACAAGCATAAAGAGATAAAAGGAAATTGGAACTTTGCCTTCTCTTTAGAGGCAACCGAAAGCAACGAGAAGGTCATCAATAAAAGTGTAGATCAATATGGAGTAAAGGTTTCGGTTGAAAAAATCGCGATATCACCGATGTCATTTGTCGTTCACTACAATCAAGAAGTTTCCGACTTGGTTAAAAGCAAGTGGGATGACGTCTATGTTGAATTGACCATTAAAGATGACTTAGGAAATGTTTACTCTGGTCAAGGTAACGGAGGAATGGGTTTGGGTTCTTATAATATGAGCTGGAGTAAAACCTTCCAAAAAATTGATCAGAATGCTACGAAACTGATTGCAACTCCTCATTTGTCGTTACGGAATTTCACCTCAGAGAATCATGGGGAAGTAACCATAACGGAAGATGGTAAAGAAAAGGTGTCATCCTTCCCATCAAAACCAAAAAATGCTCCCAAAGAGTTGGTATTGGACGATATCATGATTGATTTGAAGAAATAACTGTTCTATTCACGAGAGGTATACAGAAATCCTGATGCGAGAGCGGAAAGGGTTCATGTATGCCTCCTTTTTATTGTTCCTTCTAATCCAGTTCGTGAATATGGATATATACATGAATCCCTTCAAAAGTCAAAAATAAATTATTTTCTTCTGGTAAAAAATCGACGGATGATGTATCATTGTCTTCAGATATTCATTATTCTTATTTGATTAATCGGAATTAGGGGGGGATAGATATGATTGGTTATGTGTTTTTAAATCTTGCCATAATGCTCGTTCTTTTAGGCGTTTTATTTTACATGAATAAGAAGCATGTTTCCTTTACTAAAAGGGTCTTTACTGGACTTGGTTTAGGGATCGTATTCGGACTTCTTTTGCAGTATTTCTATGAACCTCAGTCAGAGGCGATCATTAAATCGGTCGATTGGTTTAACATTGTAGGTTCCGGCTATGTCAAGTTCCTGCAAATGATCGTCATGCCGCTTGTCTTCATTTCGATCTTATCAGCATTTACAAGATTGAAACTGACCAGCAATATCGGAAAGATCAGTGTCCTGATCATCGGAATCCTGCTTGGAACGACTGCGATTGCAGCAGCCGTAGGTATCACCTCTGCAACTGTATTCAATTTAGAAGCCGTTCAAATTGAGCAGGGGGAAGCAGAGTTAAGCCGCGGTGATCAAATATCGGAAACATACGGTACGATTCAGGATAAAACGATGCCGCAGCAAATCCTTGAATTGATTCCGTCTAATCCGTTCCTTGATTTAACGGGAGCACGTCCGACTTCAACCATTTCCGTTGTAATTTTCGCTGCATTTCTTGGAATTGCCTATTTAGGAGTCAAAAGGAAGCAGCCTGATCAAGCTGAATTTTTTGCTAAAATAGTAGATACATTGCACAGCATCATCATGCGCGTAGTCACATTGATCCTGCGTTTAACACCATACGGAATCTTGGCGATCATGACGAAGACGGTAGCTACGAGTGATCTGGATGCCATCCTGAAGTTGGGGAAATTCGTGGGGGCCTCTTATGTCGCCCTGATTGTCATGTTCCTCATTCATTTGTTATTGCTGACGCTTGCAGGATTGAATCCAATGGTATACTTGAGAAAAGCTTTCCCGGTATTATCGTTTGCCTTCACTTCGCGAACAAGTGCAGGAGCACTTCCATTGAACATCCAAACACAGAAACAACTAGGGGTTTCCGAAGGAATTGCCAACTTTGCCGGATCCTTCGGCTTATCGATCGGTCAAAATGGCTGTGCCGGCATCTATCCGGCCATGTTAGCGGTCATGATCGCTCCAACGGTGGGAATCGACCCACTAACGCCTTCCTTTATAGCCATGTTGATTGCCATCGTGGCCATTAGCTCTTTCGGGGTTGCAGGTGTAGGCGGAGGAGCAACCTTCGCTGCCATTCTAGTATTATCTGCAATGAACTTGCCAATCGCCTTGGCTGGACTTTTGATTTCCGTCGAGCCATTGATCGATATGGGAAGAACGGCTGTGAATGTCAGCGGAAGCATGACTTCCGGTATTCTGACTAGTAAAATAACAGGCGACCTAGATAAGGAACAGTTCAGCGAAGAATCATCTTTGAAAATAGAAGCTGAAATGTAAAAGAAAAAAGCATCGGACTGCCTGTCATAGGAAGTCTGGTGCTTTTTTTGTATAGGCTAATGAACCTGTATAAAAATCACTTCAACTGCTTTTGGTTTTCCTGATCGTATATCCACAATAAATAAGTATACCCAGCATCGTTATCAAACTGCTCAGTATCAAATTAACGTTCCCTTGGTAATGGGTCTGTTTCAATAAAACTTCAGGTGCAAAAAGGAGTATCGGAATGATGATGGAAACCCAGGATTTGCTCCATAAGGATATGAGGATGAATATTGAAATGGCCAGTATTACAGCAACAGCATTACCTGTGTTATCAAGTTTTATAAAAGTTGTACTATAAATGCCACTAAAAATAATTAAACCTGCAAATAACGCAATCGAGATTATGCCTAGTCCATATAGGAGTACACCCTGCTTTACCTTGGATAATTTATGACTAGCCATATACCTAAAACACATCATATAAATGAATATCGAAAGTATGCCAGCAAAAGGATAACCAATGATTTCCCACAATGAAAATTCAATACCACCATTTATAGCTTTTGCAATAATCCAATAGGAAAATGCCCCGATTAAGATCATCACTATATACTTCAGCCATCCCATAAAATCAACAGACATTTCATCAGAAAGTTGCTCCATATATTCTTTTGGACTTCTGCCTACGATATGTTCCACGCTTTTTTTATTCCTTTCAGCTTCAAGAAGATGGACCTCTAACTCTTCGATGATATCCTCGATTTCAGCCGTTTTCTTTCCACTTGAAAAAAGGTATAATCTGAGGTTTTCTAAAAAGTTTTGACTTTCCTTGGATAACGGTTTGTTAACATCAAGCACCTTTACATTCCCCCTTTGTTTTTCACTATTTTATTTACATTTGAACTTAGCTTATTCCAGCGGTCAATGAAGACTTCCAGTTCGCTTTCGCCTTTTTCAGATAAAGAGTAATACTTCCGACTAGGACCTGCTGTAGACTTCTTTAAAGTCGTAATTACTAATTTTTCCTTCTGCATGCGTATTAATAATGGATAAATGGTACCTTCACTTAAAGAATCAAACCCATATCCCCCAAGCTTTTCGGCTAATTCATACCCGTAAACCTCCCCTTCTTTAATGATCGCTAACAGACAACCTTCCAATATCCCTTTAAGCATTTGAGTTGATGTCATGGATATTAAATCACCTCCCCCTTTATCTTGTATAACAAGGTATTAGTTTAAAAAATATTACTTAAAAAAGGAAGATATACTTTATTTTACATTTAACTACCTTGTATTGCAAGTGTTTAATCCCTTATTATTCCTTTAGTGGGATTTCTTCTTTTTTCGGATTTTTAATGTCCATTTTATTGTTAAACTACCTAATAGTTTAATAATAAAATGAGGATACATTTTAATTAATAAGTAAATGCAAGGTATTTTCTTGTTTTTTATATCTTCCCTTTATTTCACCAAAACCATCAATTGTAAGCGAATCAATATTTTCAATGGGTTTATTCTCTAAAATCAGATGTAATCTATTTATGTTTTGAATTCCATTTCCAAAATAGGCAATAACGGGTTGTTGAATATGATAATCTTCATTGTTGATTCTTACTTTTAAAAAGCTCTTATGTAAAAGTCTACCTTCTAAGGGGATGATATTCATCGGATCATAGGTTTTGGCAGTTATTTCCCCTTCAATATATAGATGAATTCCTGCTTGTTCATAAAATTCTTTAAATTCACTTTTTCTCTTTTCTAAAGCAAAACTAACTGCTTTCTCTGTTTCAGAACTTATTTTCACATCAGCTATCGGATATTTTATATAGTCACCGGAATGCTTTTTAACTAGGTCATATAATGTTTCTTCTATACCAAAAAAACTTTCCATCCAACCTGGTGAAAGCTCCTCCAGTAATAAACACATAAACAAACCGGAACTATAACAACTCCTTCTTATACTAGAAGTAGATTTATATTTGTTTAGTAGCTGTTGTCCATACTTTTTTAAAACTGAATGGTAATCATGTGGGCTTTTTTCCGAATAAGCCTTTAATTCCACATACCACGCGGGTCCCTCAACGGTTTCAATTAATTTTTCATATGTTAGATACTCTTTAATCTTGGCTGTTCTTTTTTCTCTTAAGGCTATGAAATTATTAAGATATTGTTTCTTCTTAATAATGTTGTTTTCCAACAACGCACGATAAAGATTTGTTCTTTCCTGATTTCGTAATTCCACATTATCTTTTGACAACGGATATGTGATTCCCATCATTTCATCAGGAAACCGTTTTTCACCTTTAATATATTGATAGCCGTGAAATAATTCGTGAATAAGTATTGAATACAAACCTTCATATTCCTCATACGATTCCATATTAACAATTGCAGTGGGATATTCTTCAAACAGAATGATTGTGTCTCCAGTAAACTGCACATCCCAACTTAAAATATGATATGTAGATTGTTGATCGTTACTAAATTTAGGATGATTGAATAGATAAACATTTTTCTTATCATATAATGCATAAGCAACAAGTTCAAAACCCGGCCAATAATTTTCCAATTTCGCTTTAAACAAGTCTTCAGCAATTCGATTAAGATAATGAGTCATTCTGTTCCTCCCCTAATTTAAATGTCCACTCTTTCAATTCTCTTTATACACTTTAACATAAATATCCAAATCCCACCTTCATCTTTCGAGTTATCTTGTCTACTTGATCAACCTTCATTATTAACATAGCCAATTTTCAATACTCTTGTTGTTTCTTAATTGAACTTCACATAAAATGCCACTGTAAAATATCAGCCCATGGGAGCGAATATCTTACAGTGGCATTTTCCTTCTTTTATGGCCTGTAATCACTTTTTCATTTGCCTCGCTGCGTAATGATTGCCCTGAAAAGCCGATAGCGCTTGGAACATATACTGGACAGCTGCATATACCCCACATGCAAGAAGTATCCCTGCGAGTACATCCAATACAGCATGCTGTTTCGTGAATAGCGTGGAGAGGATAATCAGTGTTCCCAATGTAGTGACACTGATGTACTCCCATTTATGCTGCTCTTTCCGCTTATGGACGACGATCATCATGATGAATGTAGTCAGTACATGAATGCTGGGAAGACAGTTAACAGGTTGATCATGACTATAAACAACTCGCATTAAATGGGCAAAGATATCGTTCCCCACCACTTCTGGACGCGGGACTGTCGATTGCCAAAGGCAATATACAAGAAAACAGATAAGTTTCCCTGATACCAAACTGCCTAATGCCACAAAATAGTGCTTCCGGTCAACGAAACAGTAGTAAATCAGCAATCCATAAATATACGGGTACCAAAGTAAATAAGGAACGACAAATTCTTTAATAAAGGGAATCTCCCCATCTATTATAGTCGTAACATCGACAGCGTGACCTGTGGATTGATTGATTACCGAGTAGATGGAACTAGTAATCACTAAAAGTAATAAATAACATAATGGGTGAAAGGATAAGATAGAATTGTTTTTCATACTCGCTCCAGCTTTCAATATATTGGTTATTTTCCAAAGATTATTATACAACATTTTTCACTAGATTAACTGTTTAATTGCTAAAGTTAAGATTCCCATGAACTAGTAAAATGGATATCTCTTACTTTTCATCAGACCCAAAATACATAAAGAAAGCCATGGTATGTTACCACGGCCTGGAACTTAAAATGTATATGCGAGAAGGTAAAGGTGATAACACTGCTTTCTCTAGATTTTGTTATGGCGTCTTTTCCATACATACGTTAAGGTAATGAAAATGTAGATGCAAAGTGTCATGATCGTTACGATTATGGATGTCGTGAAAATGATTCCGATCAGGATCGTTATTAAAGCGATGATCGCAGCCCATGTCGTATACGGGAACCATTTAACCGAATAGGCACTTGTTTTTCCGGACTGTTGTTTACGTGATTTCAAATGGGCGAATGCAATGATCAACCAGATGAATAATACGGTATATCCCAGCGATCCCATTAGGAAATCGAAGGTCTTGCTTCCAGCAAATAAGGAAATCAGTACACCGCCGTATAAAGCGGACGTACACATTAATATTGCGAAAACAGGAACTTTTTTCTTGGATAACCTTGAAAAGATTTTCGGAATGCGACCGTCCACGGCTTGTGTATACAGAACGCGGGATGAACCATACAATCCAGAGTTCATCGATGAAATGATCGCCAGTAGAACAACGGCGTTCATAATATGGTCGGCACCTGGAATCCCGATCATTTGAAATACCATCACAAACGGACTTTCCGGCACACCGTTTACTTCATTCCAAGGAATTAAGCTAACGATGATGAAAAATGGAATGATATAGAAGGAAATGATCCTTACCAATGTACTGCGAACGGCTTTTGGAACCACTTTTTCAGGATCTTTCGTTTCAGCCAATGTGACCCCGATAATTTCCGTTCCGCCATATGAATAGATTACCACCAGCATCGCGGTGATTAAACCTTTTGATCCATTTGGAAAGAAACCGCCATGCTCAGTCAAGTTAGAGAAACCGACGGCTGTATGATCACCAAAAGTCACGAGCAATAACAATAATCCAGCCATGATGAACACAATGATGACGGTAATTTTAATTAAAGCAAGCCAGTACTCCGTTTCAGCAAAAACCTTTACCGACAGCAAGTTAACCGCAGTAACTAAAACCGAAACAGCTAATGCCAGTATCCAGATTGGATATCCAGGCAGCCAATATTGAAGGAAAATCGCCGCAACCACTGATTCGGCCGCGATATTCAATACCCACATTTTCCAATAGATCCAATCCAGGAAATAGGCAGGATACTTTCCTAAAATCGATTGGACCAAATCCCTGAATGTTCGTGCACCGCTATTGCGGACCGCCATTTCAGCTAAACCTTGCATGATGAATAATAGGATGATGCCCCCTATCAAGTACGCAATGATTACGGAAGGGCCTGCCATATCAATGGCTGAACTGCTTCCTTTAAATAAACCTGCCCCGATTGCACCGCCTAATGCCATCATCGTAATATGCCTTGAAGTCATTGTCCTCTGTAAATTCCGTTTATCCGTCTCCATATCCTTACCTCCCCAAAATCAAAAAAGCATATCGTCTCTTCCTTCATAATCAAATGAAGAAAGAGACGATATGCCTTAAGCTTACCGCGGTACCACTCTTATTGGCTCTTTTCTAGAACCCTGCTTTAAAAACCTTGTAACGAAGGTCAATCGTTAAAACAAAAGAATGGAATAATTCCTATCTTTCGCTTTACCACTCCCAGGCAAGTTCAAAGTATCATTGGACTGCGTTGCACCAACCCGCAGCTCTCTTTACCGAATAATGTGCTTTTACTACTCCTGATCATTGCGTTTCAAAAATTAAATTATATCTGAATATTTTTAATAATATCCCATACTATACGGACTCGAAGTAAATTTGTCAATAATTTTCTTAGGATAATATATTCAAAGGAACAAATCATATGAAATCATGATGGGCCAGCTATATGAAATCAGTAAAATACTATTTAGAATAAAGGATGATTGGTTATCACTGAAACCTTTATAGATTTTGTTTGCCCAAAGGATAGTATAAAAGAAGCCTACCAACCTTCTGGGGAAAACGGGATATTATTGATTTGCTCATTTGATCACTCTTTTACATATTTGCTAATTTAGTATTCTACCTTGTAGCTTTTAGGCGTTAGACGTAACACGTTAGCAGATTTACAGATCATCAATTCCCCTAGAAACTTGAGCATTTCCACCTAAATAATAGGTAATATATCTGCAGTTGGATTGTCTCCTAACGTAGTGTTATCCCAATGTTACTCACTTCTCATTTCTTTTTATTAACCTTCTAAAGTTACTAGCAAATCATCGATTAATCCTATATCAAATCTTAACACCTATATGAAACTCATCGCATAATCCAATATAAACTTTCAAATTTAATAATTTTATGAATTTTACAAAAAAATATAACTAGTTAAAAAGACCTATGTTATTATGAAATAGAAGCAAAAATTCTAAAGGAGATGATAGAATGAGCAAATGGTTTATAAGTATCTTAGTAGTATTTATGATTATGGGTACATCATCAGTTTTTGCAGAAGAACAACAAAAATTTGTTTCGTCTGACTTGGTATCAAATGATACAGTAGAAGGTGAAAATTCAGGTGATGACTATACTTTCTCAGTTGATTTATCGGAAATTAAATTAGCCGAAGGTGAAGTAGCTTCTATTCCTTTAGTTCTAGTTCCCACCAATTTAGATAACAACCTTCTCCAACCAACATTAGCCTTTCCTGGCCCCGGAGGTATTCTAAATTTATGGGCCGAAGGAAGTAAAGTTAGATACAAAATAACTATGTCTATACCAGCTACTGGTTTTACTGGTACTATGCTTATTACAAATCTTACTTCAGGATTATCCTCTGGGAGAACTTCAGTTTCAGGTTTTAGTGGGTCTGTTTCATATAAAGCGTTATATAATAATAGATATAGTGCACAATTAACCGGATCAGCAACTTTCCTCGGTAAAGTTGTTTCTTATACGGTTCCAAATTACATTACTTGGGTTTCTAAACAAGGGGTATTTTTCAAAAAATAAGTAGACAATATATTATATTGTCTACTACTGTAGGCAAAAGAGATTTTAATTTTATAACAAAGTTGATGGAACGGGTGTGCTAGACTCCTGCGGAAAAAGCGTGTCTAGGGGAGACCCTGCAGGCGCAATCCGAGGGCGGACTGCCCGCGGAAAGCGAGTGCCCTACGTTCTAATCAACGTTCAAATTATACAAGCCATAATAAAACTGTAGACAATATATAATTATATTGTCTACTTCCATATAATAGAGTTAAAAGTGAAAGAGGGTTATTTAAGATGATTGGTCATGAACCTAAAGAGTTATTAAGAACTCTTCTAAATGATTATAAAATGCCTGCAGCATCATTAAGTAAAATTACAGGAATATCTGAGCAAGTCATTCTAGATTTTGCAAATGGTGAAAATATTCAATCCACGGTAACTCAAACAGAAATGATGGACCTAATAGATTTAGTGGGCCTATTAGTCATAGGCATGCCTTCATCCGATGCAAATGAAAGGGTCTCTGCTATAACTCAAGTACTGAACAATGAATTTGGTATACCAGTAGAGACGATTTCCTTATTCTCTAATCTTGAGTGTGAAGATATCGAAAAATTCATGAAAGAAAATGATTCCCTGTCCATTGAAAAAAGATACAACCTTGCAGTAACCGTCCTTTTTTTGCATTATATCTTTAAAAGATGATTATTTTATTTACGAAACACCCGGGTCTGACCTTAATTTATGCAACGGAGCATTTCCAGCTAACAGAACGTTTAAGCAACCATTCTTCAGTAAAACCCCATGCTGGATACATAAGGGTGACAACTGCAAGAGCGAACGATCACTTTTCTAAACACTTTCATCTTGGTCAGAAGAACCACTACTGTCTTTGAGGATGAGTGGTTCTTTTTCCGTTTCGCAGTGGCAACCAGTCTCATCCTGTCTGGGTTCGCCGACATCATAAATAATTCCGGCTGGAATAACCGAACACTACCTTCCTGTTTACCTTATCGAATGAATCTATTCATAAAAGCCCAGGCTTTCCTAAACGTTTAAAACTCCATCCCTAACCATGATGCCGCCACCATCAGGACCACAACGACAATCACTATAACCGGTCCTACAACAATTAATCCAAATAACAATGAGACTACCGCGTCCAGAAAGATTCGAAATGGTCCTGCTTTTGCCTTTTTATTCTGTTGCTGCGTTAATAAGGCTTCAAGATGACCGACTTTTTGCTTCAATTCCTGCAATTCTTGAATCACTTTTGTGTCTTGATCCATGAAATACCACCCTCTCCAATTACCAATAAGTGTTAATCCCATCATTTACATCCATCTTTTTAAAGTGAGATTGACTATTCTCCGGCAAACGTCCTTTCTTAATTAATGACGGAATTGATAAATTCGTATGGAGGTTTTTTGAAGAAAAGCAGGCGAAGGCTCACTAAGGGCAACAAGGATTCAGAGGGTAAAAAGAAAAACAGCCCTATGGCTGATTTCCCAATTTCATTAGATATGGCGGCATCACTAAAATCCACAGAATGTTTGTAAGCCGCTAAATTTAGTAAATACGAGTTTTTAACCTGTACACTTAAAAGGAATAAAGGATTATTCCTTTTCATCTTTATACCAGAAATTCTCACTAACAGAGAAAGAAGTTTTGATGTTTCGAACGGTATGCCACCAATTTTTAGGTGTGTACATTAATTCTCCAGAAAACTGGTCCACAATGTAGGGCTTGGTATATTTGAAAGTTGAATCCTCCTTTAAATCCAGATCGAATAAATCATGCTTCAAATCTTTTACATACTCAGTATCATCAGGACTGAAGAAAATCCACTTTTTTTGGCCAAATACTACTGCATTCCAATTATGTGATTTCTCAAAATCCTGATGTATTGGGGTTCCTGTTCCAACCGAACCAAGGAAAATCCATTTTAATTTCTTGTTGTTTTTTGTCTTGATTGTATTATGGTTGAATAGAGATGGACTTTCAAAATAACTCTCTAAATCCTCATTGCCCATTATGGAAAAAGGCCAGTCACAATACAATTTTTCGGGGTTATCGTTTAAAATACCAATGAATTTACCAAGTTTTGATTTGTAAAACTTTTTTTCTTGATCGTATCCTGATTTCCTAATGATTATTTCCCTTTCTCCATAATTAGACTGTAGATAGTCTGTATCCCAATCCCTAGAAGGCCATGAATCTACTAATCCAGTTATTATCAGTGGCTTTTTACCCGCATAATTTTCTTCAAAGTTCATTAGTGATAATTCTTTATAGTGTATCTTTTCTATCAATTCGCTCATCCTTTCAGAGTACGGGATACAATGTAAGATTTTCAAAATGAATATGAGGTGAACCTTGGGTGACGCTAAGGTTATTTTCACCATTTTTATTACAACCGAAAACCGGATTAAAAAAACGCAGTTCATTGCTAAGGGACTTTATAGCTTTAGCTGAATCAAGTTTGTTTCCTTTAATATCAAATCTTCTAAGTATTTTATTGGTTAATTTCCCATTTTTAATGACCAAACCATATGCTGGCCGGATTACAAAATTCAAACCAAGTGATCCCCCACCCCAGGCACCTCTGCAATAGATCCCATTGTCAATTCCTGAAATTATCTCCTGTACTTCCATATTGCCAGAATCCAAATAAGTTGTTGACATTCTTGGCATCGAAAGTGAAGATGAGTCAACGCTTCTTGCATTACAGGAAGATTGTAAGCCTAGGAGCTTACAGGTTTTTGCATTATGCATCAAACCTACGTTTATCCCGTCCTTTATTAGGTTCGTCCTAAATGCTTCATTCTGTTCCGCATCCAATAAATAACTGCCATTTTGCCCAGGAATGGTTGGATCATCGAATACGTTAATTTTATATTCTGACCATTTGTATCCCATCGTTATTCCATTTGGCTTTAAATACTCTAGATAATTATCTGCTTCTAACGTATGACCAAAACATTCGTGTACATAATGGGATCCAGTCCATGGCTCAAGCACAATTTGTGTTTCAATCTTGCGTTCAAGTTGCTGACCATATAAAGCTGCTTCTATTTCCGCTAAAATCACTTCAAAATGATCGATTAATTCAATACATGGTGACTTATTAGTTCTTGTTTGCCATATTACTGGAATAATAGATGCTGAAGTCTCTATTAAAATCATTATAAGGATGGAATACTTTAATTCATAACTGCTCAAACCGATACGAAGTTTAAAAGACTTCCAATGCCTTAAGTGATCATAGCTATCCCGTTCAATGAATGTTAAACAATGATTTAATTCTTCTTGAAGAAACTTATTCTTTTCATTCTCGCACTCTGGTGAAAAAACCCCTTCAACAGCTGAATCATATGATATTAAATATTCATTGTTCATGGTTTCGCATCAGCTCGACTAATTATTAATTGCGAAGGATCGTTATGGATCTTTCCGTCAAAATCCGGTAATTCCATTCCAAGTTTTGATGCGAATACTTCACCCAATTTATAACCCTCTATTCTCATAGGCAATAATTCGATGCAATCTTTTGATAAATCATATCCTTTTTGATACAGCTCCAAGCGAAGGCAACAAATTAAACGTAATATTAAGCCATGTGCCTCGATGGAATCCACTATATTTCCAGTTTTACTAAACCAATTTAGAGCCTCTTCATAATGACTATCCTTGAAAAAGTGAATGCCTAAAACATAGGCAGCCCAATATGAATCATCACCTGTTTTAATTGCTTTTTGATAGCAATTCTTAGCACGTTCAATTTCACCAGATTGGGTATAGAGAATGGATTTCAATTTCCATCCTATTGCTCCTAATGGTTTCAGTTCAAAGTTTAAATCATCTATTTCAGCTAGACTCAACTTTTTATTTGATGAAATTTTCTCCATCGTTACCTTCGGGGAAATCTTATCTTCCTTGGAATATACAATTTCCCTCCCCATTTGCCCGGCTATATATTCCCCTAACCACCTGAAACTTTCAGGTAGAAAACCACTTTTAATTGAATAGGTCATTGTTTTCACTTGATTAATGATGCCTAGACTTCCCAATACATGTAAGGTTTCGTCTATATCATTGGATAAATCATTAGTCTTGGGATCATAAAAATAATCCAAATCAATATCTACAATAACCTGTTCATTAATTATGAATTCTCCCAGATAATCAATACTTGTGACATGTAACTCAATATTATTTAATTGTACAGAAGCAGAATTTTTCCCGTTTCTAAAGCTTGATATGAATTCTTTTCCATGATTTGGTACAAGGGACAAAAGGCCCCATAGCATTTCACTAAAACCTTTTTCTCCTAACATATGAGGGTATACCCATATAATTTTCCGAAAAAGACCCTCTTGTATTGCGGCGTACAAAAAGTCATCAATCCCATAACAATATCTTCCATCTTCCCTGCAAGGTATATCTTTTTTCAATTCATCAATACACAGACCCTCTTTAATGAACTGACTAACTCTTTTCATTTTTGAATTTTCTATCAACTTTAAATCTAAGTGCTGATCAAAATAGACCAAGGTACTATTCCTAGGAATTTCATTGACCCAATATGAAAATACTTCACTATGTTCCTCATATACATATATTTTATCCATCATTCTTGATTAATCCTAAGTTCAGAATCCAATCTATCTGGTCTTGATTGAACTTTTGTTGACGGCTTATTTCCCTTGAACTTCCTATTTCCACCATTTCTAATATACTTGGGTGAATGGGACCCCTAACTAAATGTTTTTCGGTCGCTGCATATAGCCATATGACCATTTCGGAATCACCAGCTACTTTTTTTCCACTTAGTGCCTCGGATATTTCTTTAGAATATGTTTGGTACGCGTAGTAAATATGACCATTATTTTTAACCAGGTCACTATCTATTCTGAAAAATGGGTGTTTATTGACTGTTAGTATAGATAAAATGGCATTTAAAAATTCGTGTTTTAATAATAAATGATTATTTTCAGCCGCAAGGATAAACTCCTCGTTTTCAGACAAATAATTATAAAACGCTTCCTCGATACAGGTCCCTTCCCCAGCATAGGGCAATTCCATGTAACCCTCGAAATGTTTGGACGCCAGGAACTTATGCATGAGCAGCGTTATATCGGTTTTACGGAATTCCAAAGCCTGAAAAACACCGGGAAAAGAAGTTCTTAAACCACCATTATGTTCAATGTTTCCACTCATTAAATTTCTTACAATCGTTGTAGCCGTTGCTACAAGCTCTTCTTTATCTATTGTTTTTATGTGATTTAAATGATCAGCTGATAAATTCAATTCATTCAATTCATCATTTAAAAAGTTGTTTCTATATTGGTAATCATATAATAAATTGTAAAGTAACTCGTCCAGTGAATAATTCTTTGGCTTTAAATCATTTGCCATTTTTCAACTGCCTCCTTCATTCTTTGATAATTTTTCTGTGACTTCGGAATTAATATTCCTTCATCTGTATATTTAGGGTCTTCATATGTAATGGCTTTTAAATTAGGGCATAAAGGAAGCAAGTAATCTAAAAGCTGGATTTGTTCATCCATTAAAACTCCATGATGCAGATCTCTGAATTTCCCTTTAATGATTTGACAGCCTGAAAGGTGCAATTCAAAACAGTTTTCAAAAGGCAATTTTTCTAAACCATTGAACATCTTTTCATTTGTATTCCCTAACAACCATTGATAACTGAGAATATGACCAATATCTATAGTGATCGGGGAGTTTGTCTCCTCGACCAATGTTCTGAAATAATCAAATCCATTTATTTCACCAATAAAGAAGTTAGTACCTTCAGTGAACCCAGGAAACTCAACTGAAACTGGTACAGCCAGTTCAGATTGGTATTCGTTGATGTTCTTTATACAAGCTTCCAATCCTGTTGGTGTCATATATGGCGGCAAAGGGAAAGGGACGGTTTTTCCTTTTATTGACCACAGGCCAAGATCTTCTACGATCCATCTTATGTCATATCTTTCTATAATCTTATTTGTGAATTCTATGATTTCCGATTTTTTGTAATATTCGGTAGCCCCCATATTTAAAATCGTTTGATGGAATGCTCTTGCCTTAAGATGTGGATTGGCTTCGAATAATCTATCATAAGCATCAAAGTAATCCTCGGCTTTTAACACACTTCTATTTTTCGGTTGAAAGGCAAAGAAAATATAGTTAAACTCGTCTTTATAATTTTGAAAAAAGCCTTTCATCTTAAGCGTGATGTCGTCATGGTCCCCTTTGCTTGAAAAACCTATATCTTCCCCCCAAGGTAAATCCATGCCTAAACCAAGTCCAAGTTTTTCCTTTACATCTGGAAATTTTATCTTCTGATAGACTGTGCTCATTAGTCTTTCCTCCCCATAAGTTTTATTAGTTAAGGTTAATCACACCTTTTTCGACAAAATACTCTAGGTACTTTTTATCGTCTGCCTTGCTCATTATTAATGAGTTTCCGAATACTTCTAAGGATTCTGGGACCAAGAAGATTCTTTGCCATACAAAATCCATGATATACGTTTTATCTAACTTAATGATTTTAGTCCAAGGGTTTATCAATAAGGTATTTGAAGTGATATCCAGTCCTTCCTTTTTGTATTTATCAGGAGGCAGCTCATCATTCTTTTGGGGGTTGATATTTTTATGCAGTTGCAGGAATCTATTCAGTTTTTCTTCAAATGTTATTCCGTCAGAGTATTGAAATGTAGCGCCCATTCTACCCATCCCATAATTGAGTAATTTGTTTCCTCTTAGATTCTTGCTTGATTGAATATGGATATCAGGATTATTTGTATCTTCATAAATATAAGTGCCGGGTTCCAAAACGAGCATTTGCATGACGTCGATGCCAATTTTATCTTGATTTTTAAGTAAAAATTCCTCAGAACATTCAATTTCATCCTCGGTTTCACCAGGTAAACCACCAATTATAGACATCCGCAGCGTAATGTTAGCATTATGTAAATTATCTATTATCTGTTGATAATTACTAGATTGCACTCCTTTATCCAAGGAGTCTAAAATCCTTTGAGAATTGGTTTCATAGCCAACAGACATTAAAATGCAACCTAAATTACTTAGTTCAGAACAAAAACCAGCGTCTAACAACACATCCTCAAGACGGTTCCGTGTACTGAATTTAATTTCATAACCTCTAGATTTAAGTATTTTGACTGCATTGACGACAAGCCGCAAATTAGTATTCTCATCTATGAAATTAATTCTATTAACCCCATAATTGTTAATGATATCCTCGCACTCGTTTGCTACCTGCCTTGCCGTTTTCTGCTGATAACTTTTTTCTTTTCTTGATCTATTACCATATGAACAAAAAGTGCATCGTCCCCAGTAACACCCCACACATGTAATCAGAGACATATGTACTTCTTCATCTAGATAGTTTTTGTACGGTAAATCAGAAAAATCAGGTGGTAAGGCATCGGTGATCCTATATGCAGACTTGGAAGGGACATTTTCAACATTATTTTCATTAAGCCAAACAATATCCGGCACCTCCACGATTTGGCAATCGTTTTTCAAATACCTGTTTAACATGAATAATGTTTCTTCGCCAGCTGAAATTCCTAATGAATCCACAAATTGATTCAATCCATTTAGGCTTAAGAAAGATGATTGACGAATCATGATTTGTTGCCCGCCCAAAATAATGTGGGTATTGGGGGAAAGTTCTCTAATCCACTTGCATATTAAAAGGGAAGGTAATATTTGGCTATAGTAAGCAATAGAAAGCGCGAAGATTTTTGGTTTATCGTTTAGAATTTTTTCTTTGATATTTTCGTATAAGGTCTTTGTTGCTATATCACTTTTTTTCCAGCTAAAATCCCTTACCGATTCAAGGATTTCTTCCAATGAGGTAATTTCCAGTTTTAAAAACGAATTGACTAGCAGTAACTCTATGCCTTGTCTCACCAACCGAACATCATACTTCAATGAATCAGAAGATCTTTTCTCAATGAATACATTATTGTAAAGTTGCTTTTGTTCTTTTAATAAGTATTTAGCCATTTCGACTTTATATACCCATTTTAAGTCTTTACTTCCATTTTCATTGATGCTCACATATTCATTTAAACAATCTTCACTAAAGAGGGTATGGCATAATTCAATATTTAAATCAATTTGGCTTACACTCATTCCTTTACTTCTCAAAAAACTAGTAATCATGGGTAAACTTAAATACGGAAAGAGCCTGGCTTCAGTTAGAGGAGGAAAAACTATCATGGCATCTGAATTTTTCATCTGAAAAAATTCTCCTTTTATTTATCCAAAGAGAGTGCTAGTTTTATAAAAGCTAACACTCTCTTTGGATCACCTTATGGATTTAGGATCTAACTTATTTTTCTGCGCCCGTCACTGTACTGAAACGGAACGCATGAAATGCACTCCCCACTTCCAGTTCTTTAGCTTCGATTACTTCCAGGTTTTCCACTAACTTTTCCGCTTCTGTTTTTTCCACTTGCTTTGTCATATGTTTCACCTCCTTAACATGTATGATGGATGGCCTGTTACTCCCAGGCTCTCCTCTATTTTTCTGTGTCCAACGTATTGAAACGGAACGCATGAAATGCACTCCCCACTTCCAGCTCTTTAGCTTCGATTACTTCCAGGTTTTCCACTAGCTTTTCCGCTTCTGTTTTTTCCACTTGCTTTGTCATATGTTTCACCTCCTTAACATGTATGATGGATGGCCTGTTACTCCCAGGCTCTCCTCTATTTTTCTGTGTCCAACGTATTGAAACGGAACGCATGAAATGCACTCCCCACTTCTAGCTCTTTAGCTTCGATTACTTCCAGGTTTTCCACTAGTTTTTCCGCTTCTGTTTTTTCCACTTGCTTTGTCATATGTTTCACCTCCTTAAAATCACTTCAAAGCTAACTCTTCTAAGGTATATTTCACTTTCAGATAAACGAGAATTAGACTTCTTCTTTCAAAGACAATTTTATATTGCTTTTTAGAAGCCTTTTATCATAAACGACTGTTCCTATAGCCACCAAATATAACCCTATACAAATGATCAACACGTATGAAAATCCAACCTGGGAAAAGTCACCTTTTTCAGTTCCATAGTCCAGAAAAGTGTTGAATACCCCCGCAGCGAAAGCTCCGGTTCCAAACTGTACCATCTGGAATAACCCCATATAAACCCCTGTTTCTTCCTCGGGAACGGACAACATAGCAATTTTATTTTGTGTGGGCATGGAAATGACACCGGCCAATCCAAAAAGGAGAAATGCAAAGATAAAGAAAATTAAGCTGCCATTAAACATTGTCAATGTAAGATTTACCATTCCAATTATGGAAATCGAAATAGATAAAAGTAAAAGGTTTCTATTGTCTTTTAAATCTGCAAGTTTACCAGCATACCCAGATAATAAAACTGCCAATATCGAATCTGCCATAATGATATAGCCAACAATATCTGGTTGAATATTGTGTATATCCCGCATGTAACTGGGAATGTAAAGCACTATTACATTTGTGATCATAAATAGAACGAATATTCTCACAATTGAAGAGATAAAAATGGTGTTTTTTATTGCCTTTCTTGGAAGTAAAGAAGTGTTTCCTTGGTTTGCCCGTTCATAAAATACAAATAAAATTAAACTCAATATTGTAACAGCAATAGAAAGCGACCGTTTCACTACACCAATATCATCATTGAATATAAATTGAAAACTGATTACCATAACTAGTAAAGCCAAACTGTTTTTTAAAGGTAAATGAAGGTTTGCCGTGATTCTTTTTTTTGATTTGGGAGTTACCATTAGTACAAGAATTAAGGATATGCAGCTTATGATAATCAATATTCCAAATATCATTTGCCAAGGGTAATATTTTATTACCAAACCACCAACAGCTGGTCCAATAAGTGAGGCGGTCGCTAAAACTCCGGAAAACCATCCAAAAGCCCAGCCTAATTTATTATCCTTAAAACTTTGCCTGATCAATAATACCTGGGCAGGTACTACCATTGCATCTGCAATTGCCTGAAGTGTCTGATACAGCAAAAACAAATTCCAATTATTTGTGGTTCCACTAAGAATGGTAGATGTGATAAATAGCGACAGGCCAAATATCAACAATTTTCTTGCGCCTAAAACATCGGCCACTTTACCAAAAAGCGGAATGAGAAATGCGAAAAAAGAGAAGAAAAGAATATTTCTAATTTGAAGTGTGGAATAAGAAATATCAAAAAAGTCTACAAGATTAGGGAATGCAATCGTCAGCATGGACGTAGACATCACACTAGCTATAACACATGAAGAAATGGTTATAATCAATAATTGATCCTTATTTAATTTCATATATATAATCCTTTTTTATTTATTTTATTTAAATTCCCCTTTAGTCATCTTGCTTTTTTGATGTTGATATTTAACCCTTTTCATGCTGATTCGGTAGATCATTTATTGCAGGCAGATCATCTACAGCCAATTTGACGCCTGAATCAAATTGTAAAACCAATGCTAGCACTAATAGAATGGAGAACCCAGATACTAATATTTTTTTCATATACCTTAACCTCCTGATATTGATTGATACAGCTAGTATAAACCATCCAAATATGGTACATTTTTCTTGTATAGCCACTACAGAGTATTTTTTTCGATATTTAGTTGGTGTTTCCAATGAAATACATAAAAAAATATAAAAGTATTTATATTTTTAGGAGTTGATAAAATGGATGCAAGCATTCCTTTTAAACTTGGAAATGTACTCTACAATTTAAGAAAAAGATCAGGTATAACACAAAAAGTTATGGCAGAGGGTATCATTACTCAAGCACAACTAAGCAACATCGAGAAGGGGAAGGTCATTCCATTAGCGACTACTTTATATGAGCTCTCATTACGTTTAGGCATCAGCATTGAAGATATCCTTTTAGAAACTTATTCAGACCGAATGGAATATAGTGAGGAAGTGAAATCTCAAGTCAGGGTTTCCATTAGAAATAGAGAGTATCGGCAGGTAAAACGGATTCTCGAAGCAGAACAGTACCATGCAGATTTCCAGTCACCTATCAATAAACAATTCATCCTCTGGCATTTGGGGATAGTAGCCTATTATTGTGATAATGATATATTGAAATCCCTGGATTTTTTAGATCGAGCATTAGACTTATCTACTCATTTTCATATTTTATCTGCTCAAAAAATAGAAATTTTGAATAGCAAAGCCATTATTTATAACGAAATAACTGAATATAAAAAGTCAATTGCCTCTTATATAGATGCCCTTAAGCAATTTCAACAACTTCCAAAAACTTCAATGAATTATAGAATTAAAGTCCGGATTTATTACGGATTGACAAAATCCTTACATAAGGACGCACAATATTATGAATCTATAAAAATTTGCTCTGACGCCATTCAAATTTTAACGCGGGAAGAATCTATGTACCTTTTGGGTGAAGTATTATATCAACGTGCCCAATCCTTTCAGTCACTGAACAACATGGAAAGTGCCACAAAAGGGTATGAAGAGGCAAGGAATATATTCTTATTGCAGCAGAATTACGAGTTTGAAAAAGTCGTTCAGGAAAGACTGCATGAGATAAAGAAATCTCTATAATGACTGAAGAATTCACACAGCAAAACAATGCTGTACTTTTTTGGTTAGTATAATGTTCATGTGTTCGGCTTGGAACGTAAAAAAAGAGTCCGTAACATTATTACCGATAATCAAGCACAAGAGCTAAGGAAAGCGGTTATGGCATAACGAAAGGAAAGCATTCCATCCAAACTGGAAATTCATATCATAAAAAGGACTTTTATATTTTCAATCCAAAATAGCCAAGATTTATCGAGGTAGATAAAAATCAATGACCCGAATTAAAAAATCACCAGAAACCACCTTCTTCAAACCATTCAAATAGGCCTCATGAACAAGACTAGCAGAAACCTACCTTATTCAAGCTGGAAGCGAAGGATAGCATAGGGGGTTCCCTATCTAAATTCCTCGATGTCATGAATTTTGAAAAGCATCATACCCTCATGGATCCAGAACCTCTCGGAACGAACCCTATCTGTCTATTTCCATCCATAAAAATAAAGCTTTTTTTCAAATTCTGTCATCAATGTTACAATAACAAGGTTGAAATCAATCAATCTATAGAACACGTGAGGTATCATACATTTTATGAAAGCATTACGATTATTAAAAAGTTTTAACTTTTTATATTTTGGACTGCTTGCCATTTTCATTCCGTTTCTCCCAGTCTACCTGGCTGATCAAGGTTTGCGTCCAGCCCAAATCGGATTCATCATCGGTACAGGAGGTTTTGTCACCCTCATCACCCAGCCTTTATGGGGAATGATCAGCGACAAAACGAGGACGATACGAAAAGTCCTGTTGTTACTCATCTTTTTCTCGAGCGTAATCGGTTACTTTCTCTATGACTCAAGCAGCTATCTTCAGCTTATCCTGTTTGCCATGCTCCTATATTTCTTTTTGATGCCGATCGATCCCCTGACGGAAAGCCTCAACTTCACGATTGCAGAGAAATCTGGGATCAGTTACGGTTCCATCCGGACATATGGTGCATTGGGCTATGCGGTCATATCGCTGATCACAGGCTACGTTATGTCATATTTCGGAGCAAACAGCCTGGCTTTCCTTTTTGCCGGCATAGGTTTGATCAGTTTCATCGTCAGCTGGATGATGCCTGATGCACCCGTTTCAGGGAAACCTGTCACCTTAAGCAGCCTTAAGCATTTTTTCAGCAATAAAGAGACACTTCTCTTCCTGTTATTGGTCTTTATCTGTGCTGTCCCAGCAAGAATGAACGATACTTTCCTCGGGGTGTACATCAGGGAACTTGGAGGAAGTGCCAAGCTTGTAGGCTTGACCTGGTTCTTAGCGGCAGGAAGTGAAATCGTTGTATTCGCCCTAAGCTTCTGGTGGCTGCGCAAAGGTAAAGAAATCATCATCATTTCATTTGCAGCAGCGTTTTTCTTTATCCGCTATTTCGTCTCTGCATGGATAACCGATCCACATCTATTAGCTTATTTGCAAGTCATGCAGCTATTGACTTTCCCGATCTTCTACTCGGCTGCCATCCAATATCTTTATCGGATCGTTCCCGTGGAGTGGCGTGCCACAGGCCAAACCGTACTGGCACTGTTATTCTTTGGGGTTTCGGGAATCATTGCTTCTTATATAGGCGGAGCCATATATGGGGCTTTTGGGGGCAAGACCCTTTACCTGTTCATCTCCTCCATCTCCTTTATAGGAATGGTATTTGCCTTCGTTCTTTATCGGATATATGGCAAGAGGCTCGATACTGCAGAGGAAGCTGTATAATCTTGAAAAACTGCATAAAAAAGAGCATGTTTTGATCAAAACATGCTCTTTTTTATATTCCGTTAGCGAAATAAGGGGGCAACCGTTAACATTAGCACCGAGAAGCACAGCAGGATTGTCGTTGTCCTGTTTGAGAGTTTTACTTGTTTGCCATTTTTATAGAACCCTGAAAATTGAAGCCGGTTTTTATAGAGTACATAAAGTAATGGGAAAATTGCCATAGCAACAATCCATCCGCCTGCGGTATTCTCAACGGTTATACCAAAAATCTCATAGATTGAATTAATGATGAACCCCATTATCATTCCAATAACGAAAATAATAGTGATTATACGAAATAATTCTAAGATCACTCTTAACATCATTTCACCTACTTTTTTCCCGTTATCCGTAAAAAAAAAGGCTGCAATCAGCAACCTTGAAAGAACTTTATAGGATGGGACACTTCCCTAAATATAACAAACTCTCATCTTTTGGTAAATAGACGCTATTTACTCTTCTTCTTGAACGAGCGAATGCTTAAAAGCGTAAATCACCGCTTGCGTACGGTCCTGTACGGCAAGCTTACTTAATATATTGCTGACATGCACTTTGGCTGTTTTTAGGGCTATGTATAGTTCATCGGCAATTTCCTGATTCGTTTTCCCTTGTGTCATCAGCAGCAAAATTTCCATTTCACGGTTTGTCAATTGATCATGAAGCTGGGTGATCTTTGGGCGACGTAGCTTTTCCATCATTTTCCCCGTCACTTCAGGTTCAAGTACGCTTTGCCCTTGGAACGTGGAACGGACGGCTCTGGCAATCTCGCTGGCCTTTGATGTTTTTAACATATAGCTCGTCGCTCCGGCTTCCAATGCCGGGTACACTTTTTCATCATCAAGAAAACTTGTCACAATGATGATCTTTGCTTCTGGCCAACCCTCAATAATTCGTTTCGTCGCTTCTATGCCGTCCATTTCCGGCATCACCAAATCCATCAAAATGATATCCGGGCGCAATTCCATTGCCAGTTCGACAGCTTTTAAACCATTGTCCGCTTCCCCGATCACTTCGATATCCGCCTGTGCGGATAAATAAGCCGATACCCCTATCCTTACCATTTCATGGTCATCGACAAATAATACTTTAATCATCATGATCACCTCCAGCATTTAATAATGGGATTTTCACTTCAAGTTTCGTTCCTTTATTCGGAACGCTTACAAGTTGCATCGTTCCGCCTAATTCCACAGCCCGTTCATGCATGTTTTGCAAACCATATGATCCCGTTTTCGACTCCTCGACGTTAAAACCGATGCCATCATCCGTTATCCGTAAAATGATCAGCCCGTCACGAACGATCAATAGCACTTCAAGAGAATTCGCTTTTGCATGTCTTAGTGTATTGGAAATTGATTCTTGTAAAATCCTAAACAGATGGTCTTCAATCCCCTTATCCAGAGTGACAGTTTCCATCTTCCAATTTATGTCCATCGTCACTTTTTGGGCCAATTCCTCCAGGAGCTCCTTCATCCCCGCCTGTAAAGATTTTCCCTTTAATGCAACGGGTCTCAAGTGAAGTAATAAAGCCCTCATCTCAAGCTGGGATTGATGGATCATCTCTTCCACTATCTTGAATTGTTTCATTTCCGTTTTTTCCATATCTGATTGTGACTCGGTAATGGCCGACATGAACATCGAAGCGGCAAACAATTGCTGGCTTACCGAATCATGCAGTTCCCGCGCCAAACGGTTTCGTTCCTGGGAAACGATTTCCTGGATCTGTTTCTCCTGATCAATGGCCTTTTCATTCGCCATTTTTTGTGATAATTTGGTCTGCTCATTGATTTGCTTATGAATCAGTTGCATCCGTTCCACCATTTTAGCCATCTCTTGGACCGGATACGCCTCCTGTTGCGAAGGTAAGCGCCCCTGTTCAAGTAAATATAGACCTTCATCCACCCTTTCCAGCTGCCTCTTCCAAAACAACCCCGAAACGACACCATAGAAAAGCCCTACCGTAATGACCAGACTTGGCAGGAATATGACGAAAGGCAAGCCCATGACCACTTTCTCCCACAATACGCTCCAGTCGGATAAAGGAAAGATAAAGAAAACAGCCGCCGGCAAGGCAAGGGAAAGTACGAAAGAAACACCAAGGGCAGTCAATATCTGCCGTGTCATTATGCTCATACCCGCTTCACCTCTAAATCCCCAACTAAGATTGAAGTGATGATATGAACCTTGTGATCCGTTTCATTGAACCCTTCCGTTTGGTAGGAATAAATCTGATTAAAGACCCTGGATTCAGGCTTATTTTCAAAGATCCTCGCTCTGCCTGCAATGACCGAATGATGGACCCTGATTTCGATGCCATACGGTACAAGCACGGTAATATTGCCAATGATATTCCTGATGGAAATGACAGCATCGCCTTTCGGTAAAATCGTTTTGCTTAAATCGATAACCGTATCACCGACCCCGCCCTGAACATTCACGGAATTCCATTCATATACATGCTCGGCCGTTTGTTGATGACCGAAAAACTTATTTTTAAAAAGGTAATCGGTTTTCAGCAATTGTTCCTTATTGATATTTTCTTCGTCCGAATCATCATTGGTTAAAATGGGACTGACCCAATCAGGATTCTTTTTGGACTGATAATATAAAAGCAAAAGATAAATGAGGATCGCCATAAGGAAAAATTTAAAGACGAACATATTCAAGACAGTGATGATAAGGGAAATCAGCCCTATAAAAAATAGGATTTTCCCGATTGACCGTTTTGTGAATTTCCTGCCTAAATAGATACATCCTATTGAAAAAGCGAGGGAAAAAAGGAGACCTCCACCCGTAAATGAAATCTCTAAAAAAAGCAGGACGACTCCGATGAGAAGTATCCATCCCATATAGTCCGTCTTCATCTTGTTCAACATCGGTTCGCCTCCCCTGTATATGATCATGATATTCTTAAAAGGCACAGGAACCCGTGCCTTTTAAGAATACCATGAAATTATCACGTTCTGACAGCCTGTTTTCCCCCGCCCTCATTTCCTGGAAGTCAGGGGATAACGGCAATGCTTTAAAATACCTTTACGCTTCTTTCTGTTCCAGTTCCTTTTCAAGCTGGACAATCCTGGCATCGATTGTATGCCGATTATAATCTGTATGGACTTGATGCTCGATGCGATCGATATAATGCTCCATTTCTTCAAACATCGCTACCGGTTTGGCGTCGGAAATGCCTCCGTCTAAAACCCGATTGATCCGGTTGTTTGCCCGGGCAATATTCTCCCTGCCCATCAGTTCCATCCGCTTTAGATGCATATCCTTGAGCTTATGCTTCATTTCTTCATACTTCCGCTCCAGTTCAGCCAACTGAACTTCTGCACTTTTATGCGCCTCCTTCAAACTTAGCGCACGATCTTCATAGTGCAGGCTTTCCTTGAAAGCAAATTCCATTAAATCGGTTTCTCCTGACTGCTTAGCAATTTCAGCCTGATGCTTACGTTTTTCAGCCAGATTTTGCGCTTGATTATATTCACGCGTAAACTCTTCTTTCAAAAGATATTGACGTTCAAGCAGCTTACCGACCTTTTCTGTCTCCTGCTCGCATTGACGTAAATATTGATTCAACATTCCAATTGGATTCTTTTGCTCCTTTTTATCCAACAAGTCGTGAAAATCCGCTGAAATCGTTTGTTTCATTCTTGAAAATAAATTACCCATTCCAATTCCATCCCTTCTATTAGTTCTTATTCAACTCTTTCCACTCTCTTTCAAAATTTGAGAATGGGTCCGTTTCTTTCGATACATTTTCATCATTTTCATTCCACTTTTTATAAACCAGGTAAAGAACATAAGCTGCAACCAGTCCTAATATCGCTGGGATATGGGAAATAGCAACTACAAGCACGATAAGGGAGATTGATCCCCAGGCAATCTTGGCTCCTGTGGATTCGGACTTCATGAACTGTTTGAACCCAAAGTATAGGATCGCCAAGCAAATCGCCAAGCTGATTAATGGACCAACATTCGCTAGCAACATGAATAATGCGATCAGTCCTACAATAAATAAACCAAATTTCTTCATTGTTTTCGTCCTCCTTTCCATGTTTATATCTTATCTAGTTTTACGAGTTCGTATAATGAGCCTTAGCTATATTTTCTATTAAGACTTAAGGCGTAGTTGCTATAAGCCCACACTAACGAGAGTGTTTTGTTCCTTAATTTGAGAGATTTACTCGTGTTTGGGCGTTTTACTCGTGAATTGAGCGTTTACTCGTGAATTCAGCTAGTTTACTCGTGAGTTTTGGCGTTTTACTCGTGAATTCAGCTAGTTTACTCGTGAGTTTTGGTGTTTTACTCGTGAATTCAGCTAGTTTACTCGTGAGTTCGGACGGCTTAAAAGTGGTGGGAAGATGAAGTTTTCCGATAGGGGGTGTGCAGCGGGCGAGCCTTTAATATAAAATTAAATCTTCCGATTGTAGTAAAACCGGAAGATTGTTTGAACTGCCAAATATAATTACAAATACAAACCTTCAACGTAAACTGACGTGATGGTTTGAGCAATCTCGTCGACAGAACTTTGATGTTCGTTTCGGACAATTTCCCAAAGATACATTTCATTTGTGAAAAACCATCCTCTTGCCACAAGCTCATGGTTTAGTTCAGCCCTTGCCAGCCCATTTTGCTGTGCATATGCGACGTCCTTTGAAATTCGCTGAATGAACTTCATGCGGATCGCCTTCCATTTATCTGAGATGACAGTTGAAATCCCAATGGCCTGTTCGAAAACTTGCATCATATTGCGTTCAGCCTCTGCCATTTTCAAAAAGGCATTAGCTTGTTTATTTATGATATGTTTTGCTTCGTCCTTCGATTTTGGAAAGAAAGAGGTCTCCGCAATTTCATAAAATTGCTCCATGACATTCTCCATTAATACAATTAAAAGATCCTCTTTCCCTTTAAAATGAACATAGGCAGTTCCGTACCCCACGTTTGCCTTTTTGATCATTTGGGAAATAACTGCAGCTTGAAAACCTTCTTGAAGAAATACCTCCTTTGCCGCTTCTAATAACTTTTGACGTGTCATGATTGAGCGCAAATGTCGTTTATCCCCTACATTACCATTATCCATCCCGATTCCTCCCCTTATCTTCTAGCATAAAGGATTACTTTAAAAATAAAAAACATTTGCTGGAAAATGTTTTTTTGATGATTTTAATATTTTCAATCTTCTGAATTATGTTATTGACACTGTGTCATATTCTTTGGTACGATTCTCCTAGGATCAAACTGATATAGGAGGATGATTATGAATTCAAAATACACGTTGGATTACGCAAAACAAATGGATGAGAAAGATTCCCTTAAAGGTTTTCGAGAAGAATTTTATTTAAAGCCGAATTCCATCTATATGGATGGCAACTCATTGGGGCTTCTTTCTAAAAGAGCTGAACGCACTCTTTTGGAATCTTTGGAAGATTGGAAGGAACATGGGATTGATGGATGGACACAAGGGAATCACCCCTGGTTTTTCATGGCAGAGGAATTGGGCTCCAAGATTGCCCAATTAGTGGGAGCTTCTCCTAAGGAAGTTATTGTAACCGGATCCACAACTGTTAACCTGCATCAACTTGTAGCTACTTTTTATAAGCCGGAAGGGAAACGCACAAAAATTTTAGCGGATGAACTAACCTTTCCGACTGATATTTATGCTCTTCAAAGTCAGCTGCGTACACATGGATACAATCCGGAAACCGATCTCATCCGCGTGAAAAGCCGCGATGGAAGATTCCTTGAAGAGGATGACATTATCGAAGCAATGACCGATGACATTGCTTTGATCATCTTGCCAACGGTCCTGTATCGCAGCGGTCAAATATTGGATATGAAACGATTAACTGATGAAGCTCATAAAAGAGGAATAGTAATCGGATTTGACGGCTGTCATTCCATCGGTGCCATCCCGCATTCATTCAGCGAATGGGATGTGGACTTTGCGTATTGGTGCAATTATAAACATTTAAATGGCGGTCCTGGCGGTGTTGGCGGCCTATATGTAAATCGAAAACATTTTGGAACGATGCCTGGATTGGCTGGATGGTTCGGGTCCAAAAAAGATAAACAATTCGATATGGAGCATACATTAACACCAGCTGAATCAGCAGGCGCGTATCAAATTGGAACGCCACATGTATTAAGTTGTGCACCATTAATTGGGTCTTTAGAAATTTTTATCGAAGCTGGCATTGAGAATATCCGGGAAAAATCCCTTAAAATTAATCAATATTTAATAGACTTAATTGAACACGAGCTGGAAGAAATGGGATTTTTCATTGGAACCCCTAGAGAAGACATACGCCGCGGGGGTCATGTAAGCCTTGAGCATAAAGAAGCTGCACGGATTTGTAAGGCATTGAAAGAAAACGGTGTCATTCCGGATTTCCGAGCACCAAACATCATTCGTCTTGCACCAGTTGCACTATATACTTCCTACGCAGAAGTTTGGGAAGTGGTACAAATACTCAAGAAAATCATGTCGGAAAAACAATATGAAAAATTCAAGAATGAACGAGAAGTGGTTGCATAACGCTAATACCCGCTTCCCTCGAATTTGTTAGTCGGTTAATGTTAATATGGGCGGTCAGTCTACGCTTAAAGAGGTGTGAACTAACTGCCCGGGTAAGATAAAGTCTTTTGGGATAAAAGGGGATGAACTATGGAGAATAAACATACTCAATTGAATCTTAAAGATGATCCTGAGAAAGGATTAAAACGTAATCTGGAAACAAACCAGCTTTCCATGATCGCGATGGGCTGTGCCATCGGGACGGGACTATTCCTTGGCAGCGGGCTTGCCATTCAAGCGGCAGGGCCAAGTGTATTGCTCAGCTATGCACTCGGGGCGTTCATTGTCTTACTATTGATGGGCTGTTTAGCCGAAATGACGGTTGCCCATCCCACTTCCGGATCTTTTGGGGCCATTGCTGAAAAGTACATGACTCCAATGGCAGGCTATCTTGTCCGCTATTCTTATTGGATTGCCAATGTTTTGGCTGTTGGGGTTGAGGTAAGTGCAGTCAGCGTTTATATGAAGTATTGGTTTCCGACCGTGCCGGGAATCGTATGGATTTTATTGTTTGCAGGTATCCTGATTTATGTAAATGCTACTAGCGTGAATACATTCGCTACATTCGAGTATTGGTTCTCCTTTATTAAAATAAGTGCCATTGTTGGTTTTATCCTTCTTGGATCCTATATACTATTCGGTTCATCCGAACGGCCACATATAGGACCTGAGAACTTTGTAAATGAAGGCGGTTTTTTCCCATTCGGCGGGTGGGGAATGTGGGTAGCCGTATTTATTTCTTTATTCAGCTTTCTTGGAACTGAAATGATAGCGGTTACATCAGGGGAAGCAAAAGATCCGGATGCAGCTGTTCCAAAAGCATTAAAAGCGACGGTCTTCCGTTTATCGACTTTCTATGTGTTGACAATTGGGATCATGTTGATGATCGTTCCGTGGAAAACAGCTGGAATCGAGGAAAGTCCATTCGTAAAAGTAATGGAAATCCTGAACATTCCAGGTGCATCCGGGATTATGAACTTTATTATTTTAACGGCTGCTTTATCTGCCATGAATGCTCAGCTCTATGCTTCAACACGTATGATGTTTTCATTAGCGCGCGGGAAAAATGCACCTGGCTTTTTAGGAAAGCTAAACAAAAGGGGTGTTCCTGCAAAAGCACTTGCTGTCTCTACCACTGGGATTTTCATTGCTGCAGGCGTACATTCGTTACTTCCTGGTTCTTCCTATGCCTTCATGATGGGGATTTCCATGTTCGGTGCTATGTTCACATGGCTTATGATCTTCATTTCTCATTTGTTTTTCAGGGTGAAATGGGAGAAAACAGGCGGACGCAAGTTACCGGTAAGGATGATGGGTTTTCCCTATTTAACGATACTAGGAGCCGTTCTTCTATTTAGCTTAATGATTACGACATGGTTTACAGATTTCAAAATCATGCTTCAATTCGGGATACCTTGGTTACTATTTTTAACTGTTGCTTATTTTGTTTCAAAAAGAAGAAATATTAACCATAATGTAATGGAAGAATCTCTGGAAAAGAAGCTAGAATAGAATGACGGAATAAATAGTTTTTTTGAAATATGAAAAGTGAGGGGATTGCGGAATGAAGAATATGGATAACAATGAACAAACAATAACTGGTCTAGAGAAAGAAATTCAAACCGATTTTCAAAAATCGATGTCTTACGGAGATTATCTCCACCTTGATAAAATATTAACTAGTCAACATAGATGTTCCGATCATCATGATGAAATGCTTTTTATCATCATCCATCAAGCGAGTGAGTTATGGATGAAGCTCATTTTACATGAGCTGACAGCAGCTACTCAGTGTATACGCCAAAACAAGTTGGAACCCTCGTTTAAAATGCTGTCGCGCGTTTCGAGGATCCAGCAGCAATTGATCCAGTCATGGAGTGTCCTTTCAACCTTGACACCGGCTGAATACATGGAGTTCAGGGATAAACTGGGGCAATCTTCCGGATTCCAATCTTATCAGAATCGTTTGATTGAATTTGCGCTAGGAAACAAAAATGTCCATACACTATCAGTCTATCAACATCAGAAAGATCTATTCGAGCAAATGCAGCAGGCCCTTCATGAGCCAAGTATTTATGATGCGGCGATTAATGCCCTTGTAGCGCGTGGATTACCCATTGATCAAGAAGCCATCAGCAGGGATTGGTCACAAAAATACGAACCAAATACAAGTGTAGAAGAGGCGTGGCTGACAGTTTACCGCGATGTCGAACAATATTGGGACTTATATGAGCTGGGCGAGAAGTTAGTGGACATCGGCCATCAACAGCAATTATGGCGTTTTAATCATATGACCACAGTGGAAAGAATTATTGGTAATAAACAAGGTACTGGCGGATCATCAGGTGTAACGTATTTAAAAAGAGCTCTAGACCAACACTTTTTCCCAGAACTATGGAGCCTAAGAACGAAGCTATAAGAGATGGAGGTAAATGCATGGGAACATGGATTGATATTTCACAACGTCTGGATGAAAACGTTGCAGTCTGGCCTGGAGATACCCCTTTCTCATACAAAGTCAATTGGAGTAAAGAAGAGAGTGGATCTGTCAATGTAGGACAAATCAATATGAGTATCCACACTGGTACCCATATTGATGCACCTTTTCATTTTGATAACAATGGAAAAAGAGTGATTGAACTGGATCTCGATTTATATATGGGAAATGCCCGAGTCATCCATTTGCCAAACAAGACAAGCATCGGTGTCAATGAATTATCCAATCTGGGTCTCCAAGGCGTGACGCGACTGTTAATTCGGACTGACGCTTGGAAGGATAGATGTGTGTTTCCACAAACTATTCCACATATCCAACCAGAATTAGCAGCATATCTTTCAGAACTCGGCGTTCGTCTTATTGGTCTTGATTTGCCATCCGTAGATCCATTGGATAGTAAAGAACTGTCTGCCCATCATGAGCTTGCCGGTCATGGAATTCATATTTTGGAAGGGCTTGTATTAGACGATATAGGGCAAGGGAATTATGAATTGGCAGCCCTCCCGCTTCCATTAGTTGAAGCAGATGGAAGTCCGGTGCGTGCTGTATTGAAAAAATTGCCCTAACAAAGTTTACCAAAAAACAAGCCAGATCAAAAAATGATCTGGCTTGTTTTTTTGTTTCATTAAACACCGTACTCATTAGTCAAGCCGATTTCCCTTCTCCCCCTTTATTGAGATAATCATGACTTTCTAATTTATCTCCCTAAACCAAGTTCATTTATGTTATAATTTTCAGAATTCACCGTTCAGAATGGAGGTCCGAATATGGAAAACTTTTATTTGTTCATGATCATGTGCATTCTTCTCATCATTTTACCTGGTCCGGATACGGCGATAACCACAAGGAATACCGTTACCGTGGGGACGGCGGGAGGTTTTAAAACGATGTTCGGTACGTGCTGTGCGCTTTTTATTCATACATCAGCTGCCGTATTTGGACTATCGGCAATCATTGTGAAATCGGCTTTATTATTTTCCATCTTCAAATATGTCGGTGCCGTTTACTTGGTATATCTAGGCTTCAAGACTTTATGGGGATTAAGGAATAGGCAAGTGGCTGCAGCGACAGAAACGTCCGTCAAAGGTAAGTATGAAAACCAGTCTTGCTTTAAGCAAGGGTTCCTTACCAATCTGCTGAACCCTAAAGTGGCCGTTTTCTTCTTAACGTTTCTGCCTCAGTTCGTGGATCCAGGCAAGGATACGTTTATGCCCTTCCTGATCATGGGCATAACGTATACCGTTTTAACTGCAATGTGGTTTGTATTTTATATCTATCTATTGAACCAGATTAGTGCCTTTATGAAAAAGCCGAGAACTCAGGCGATTTTCGAGGGAATAACAGGGACGGTATTGGTTGGTTTTGGGATAAAGCTAGCTCTGGAAAAAGCTCATAATTAATCTATTAAGCCCCCACAATGAACTGCACCCTAAATGTTAGACACCATCTAACTGTTGGAGGTGCGGTTTTTATTTTAGGCTGTTTTCACATACTTTGTTGCTATTTACCAGGTAGTGAGTTGTGGTTGATTTCCCCTCCAGATGCTCGCTTT
>NZ_JBHZPE010000049.1:0-33497 GCF_042787985.1 Peribacillus sp. YIM B13481 | reverse complement strand
TTCGCCCAGCCTTTGGATTCCGCATACACCGTTACTTTCGTTCCTTTTGAAAGCTTCGCGACTATGCTGGCACTTTCTATACCACTTTTTCGCATATTAAGTAAACCCGTGCTGACATTCACATATTTCGTTGTCGTTTTAACGGTCGCCGCAGCTTTGGTTACCGTTCCAGGCTTTGTCGTCGATAGATACTTGGTACTGACATATCCGTCTTTTCCATTGGCCTTGATCTTCGCCCAGCCTTTGGATTCCGCATACACCGTTACTTTCGTTCCTTTTGAAAGCTTCGCGACTATGCTGGCACTTTCCGTTCCGCTTTTTCGCATATTAAGTGAACCCGTGCTGACATTCACATATTTCGTTGTCGTTTTTTGAGGTGTGGCTATTGTGGATCCCGATCCTGGCTTTGCAGCAGACAGATACTTGGTACTGACATATCCGTCTTTTCCATTGGCCTTGATCTTCGCCCAGCCTTTGGATTCCGCATACACCGTCACTTTCGTTCCTTTTGAAAGCTTCGCGACTATGCTGGCACTTTCCGTTCCGCTTTTTCGCATATTAAGTGAACCCGTGCTGACATTCACATATTTCGTTGTCGTTTTTTGAGGTGTGGCTATTGTGGATCCCGATCCTGGCTTTGCAGCAGACAGATACTTGGTACTGACATATCCGTCTTTTCCATTGGCTTTAATTTTCGCCCAGCCTTTGGATTCCGCATACACCGTTACCTGTGTGCCCCTTGTCAGCTTTGCGACTATGCTGGCACTTTCTATACCACTTTTTCGCATATTAAGTGAACCTGTACTGACATTCACATATTTCGTTGTCGTTTTAACGGTTGCCGCAGCTTTGGTTACCGTTCCAGGCTTTGTCGTCGATAGATACTTGGTACTGACATATCCGTCTTTTCCATTGGCTTTAATTTTCGCCCAGCCTTTGGATTCCGAATACACCGTTACCTGTGTCCCTTTTGCCAGCTTGGCGACTACGCTTGCACTTTCAGTACCTGTTTTTCTCATATTAAGTGAACCTGTACTGACATTCACATATTTTGTTGTCGTTTTAATGGCTACTGCTGCTTTAGTTAAAGTTCCTGGCTTTGTTGCCGATAAATAATTGGTACTGACATATCCATCTTTTCCATTGGCTCTGATCTTCGCCCAGCCTTTGGATTCCGAATACACCGTTACCTTTGTGCCTTTTGCCAGCTTGGCGACTACGCTTGCACTTTCAGTACCTGTTTTTCTCATATTGAGCAAGCCGGAATTTACATGGACGAACATGACACCTGTTTCAATATTGGCCTGTTCTGCATGTAGTGGAGCTGCAGATATTTTTTCTTCGAAAGCAACTGTAGACAACACTGCAAAACAGAAAGTTGGTAAAATTAATTTCTTCATCTCATTCTCCCTACTAAAGAATTATATTTTTAACATTTATTTAAATATCGGTTAAAATAAGTATAATGTTATAGGTATTTATCCTCATTCATTAAAAACATACCATATTCCTTTAAATCTATAGAGGGATCGATGAATTTGTAACAAAATAGTAAACTAATAGACTTTTAATTAATTTAATAGAAATATTTGCAACGAAAATTCATTTCCTAAGTTTCTTGAAGCGGATGCACAAGTTTGTCGTCGAAATAAAGTATATTGAAATATTTATTCAGTTAATTAATTTATGGGGACGAACATCTTCCTGAATATACCGAATATACATAAAGGGTAAGCATACAATCCTAATATTTGACGGATTGAGGCAATAATCTATATACTCACTATATATACTTATATGAATCCTTCTGTTAAGGGGAGTAGCTATACAATAAAGTCGTCAATACAGGATTTTATCCTCGGCTTTATTGGCAACTGATCTTAGTTGTTTGCAAGACCTTGCCGATTATTTGGTGAGGTCTTTTAATTTTTAAAAGACGGTATAACCAACAATCGGTTATACCGTCTTTTTTTGATTCGAAAAAAATTCACAATAGAGGTGAAAAGTATGCAGAACTATTATGAATTAGCTCAAAGCGTTAAGATTTCCGATGATAAAAAGCATATATTGCTTGATGCCGACCAATCTTTATCACTTATCGGAAAAGGCCGAAGCGCTTATGTATTCCGAATTCATTCCACCGATAAAGCCCTAAAAGTGTTTTTCCCGGACCATACTCACACAGCAAAAGTTGAAGCTGAAATATACAAAACCGTTCAAGCCATCGATTACTATCCAACACTATATGATGCGGGGGTAAATTACCTGGTTATAGATCACATCGAAGGCAACACTCTTTTTGAATGTTTAACATTAGGAATCCCGATAACGGAAAAAAACATCGAGGAGATTGACCATGCCTTACAATTAGCAAGGAAAGAGGGATTGAATCCTTCGGATATCCATTTACGGAACATCTTCATCACTTCCGAAATGAAGGTGAAGATCATTGACGTTGCAAGGTTTAAACAAGTGAAATCATGTAATCAGTGGCATGACCTGAAAAGTGCTTTTCACCTTTTATATTCGAAGTCATTTTTTCCGAAGAAAATCCCTGGCTTCATACTGAATTCCATTGCAGCGATTTATAAAAAGAGATTCTTGTCCATCTGATCATCACCATAAAAACAAATGGAGGCATATATGAAAAAAAGAATGACCATTGTTTTTCTGTCCTTCCTTATATTAAGCGGCTGTTCGCTTTTGGGAGAAGTCAATTCATCATTGGAGTATGCGGATAATGCGACGGGATATATTAATACCGTTAAGGATTTTGCCAATGAGGTGCCCGCATTGGCAAAAGATGCCGTCACGAATGCCGAAGCAAGGGAAAATCTTGAAAAAGAATTGCAATTGATGAAAACGAAGATCGAAGACTTCAATGCAACTGAACCACCCCAAATCGCTGAAGGCATCCATGAGAAAATCGTCAGCTCAAATCAACAGCTTTCAGATGGAATTGAATTATACTTGAATAATATTGAAAGTGGCCAAATCGACCCTAAGGCATTGGAAGATTCAGAGGTAATGAAATCAATCGATAATTTAACAGAGCTGGCAAAACCAATTGAAGAATTGGGTAATTAAGCTTCCTTAATCCTTATTCCTGATTTCAGGAATAAGGAGAATGGCTCGAAACAAATCATTGACATGAAACCAAAAGGTTTTATATAATCAACAAAGCAAAACCAATTGGTTTCATAATTTTCAATGACAAAGGAGAATCAGTATGGAAAATCAACATACACTACAGGATATCAAGAAGACAGTTATTCTTGAAGCACCTATCCAAAAAGTTTGGGATACAGTTTCGACTGCAGAGGGCATAGCTTCATGGTTCATGCCAAATGATTTTCAACCGAAAGTGGGACATGAGTTCCATGTGCAATCACCTTTTGGTCCATCTCCTTGTAAGGTAACGGAGTTAGATGCTCCTCATCGTCTTTCATTCAGTTGGGATACGGACGGTTGGTTCATTTCCTTCATTTTAAAAGAACTGGATGGCAAAACGGAGTTCACCCTTATTCATGGTGGTTGGAAAGAGCCTGAAACGATTCTTCCGAAACCGAATGAAAAGAGCTCAGTGATTCGCGAGAGAATGGATCATGGCTGGGAACAGCTCGTTCATGCAAAACTTAAAAAGGTTGTTGAGGGCTAAGTGTCTGCAGCAGAAAAGCATGATGTATTTCAGGCTATCGCCGACCCAACCCGCCGTAAGGTCCTGCAATTGCTTGCTGAAGGGGATTTACCCATTTCAGAAATCACTTCTCACTTTTCCATGAGCCGGACAGCGATTGCCAAGCATCTTCATATCCTTTCTGAAGCTGAATTGGTCAGTGGCCGGAAGGTAGGCAGAGAGAAACGCTTTCGACTTCAGCCAGAACCTTTAGCGGAATTGAAACAGTGGCTTTCCTTTTACGATCAATTCTGGGATAACAAATTATCCATCCTTAAACATGTGATTGAAAATTCAGGGGAAAATGGATTGAAAGTCATCGATAAAGAAAAGGACACGGATGAACCATCATAATGAAGAAAACCCCCGGCGCATTGCACCGGGGGGGTTTTTTCATTAGTTTATGCATCCATCTCCACATTGTGTTCTTTGCGCTTCTTGATGACCATTGTTAGCAATAGTAGTAGATTGAAGACAATGATGCATCCAGTAAGGAACACTATACTCGTTGTCAATGCATCCGCTCCAAGGCTCGTACTCATCGCCTGACGGAAGCCCATGACAGAGTATGTCATTGGTATGAACGGGTGAATATGACTGAAGAAGTTATTGGTCAGTTCCACGGGGAACATTCCTCCGCTTGCACCTAGCTGTAGTACAAGGAATATCATCGCTAATAAACGACCCGGATTTCCAAATCCTACGGTCAAGAAGGTGACGATGAACATGAAGGTAAGGGAAGTCAGTATGGAAACCCCAATGAATTGCCCCATGTTCTCGACCTGTAAATCCATTCCAAAAATCATGATCGCATCCAACACTAATGCTGAAAGCGTCGCTTGGATAAATAGGACCGTGAATTTACTGAACCACCATGCCACTCCTGAAGTAGGCCTTGTGGAAGGCAACCCTGTCGGGAATCCCATATTGAAGGCTATAGCTCCTACAAATAAGCCAAGAGACAATACATAAGGTGCTAGTGCATGACCATAATTCGGAACGTCACTGCTTTTTTGTTCTTTAACCTGTGTCGGTTCAGCAATCATGCTGTAATTATCATCTGTTGTTTCATTTTCATTTATTTCTTCTGCACCATCACTCAGTTTTTCCGAAAGTTCGCCTGTTCCATCTTTTAGAGAGGAGATTCCATCGCCCAATTTATTTGAACCTTCAGCAAGTGCTAATGAACCTTTATTGATTTTACCTGCTCCATCAGCAAGTTGGATGACTCCATTGCTTAAAGTTGGTAAATTGCTTGCCAATTGTTCAGTGCCTTTAACAAGTGCTGATGAACCATCTTTCAAGGAACCTGAGTTTGCATTCAGCTCATTCGCCCCATTAGCAAGTTTATTTGCCCCTTCGCCAACTTGGCTAACACCAAACGCATACTTCTCAAGACCATTCCCAAAGGAGGATGACCCTGCCTGAAGTTGTGAAACTCCATCAACCAGTTGACCAGATCCCTCAGTTAGTTTTGATAAACCATTATTTAACGAAGAACCGCCTTGTGCTAACTGATTGATCCCATTCACTAGTTCTGGTGTCCGTTCATTTAAACTATCGGTTGCCGCCGTTAATTGATTGCTGCCCTTAACGGCTTCATTCATGCCGGTATTTAATTGGGTTGCACCAGGAATCAATTGTTCTTCCAGTGAGTTCCTTATTGCCGTATACCCATTTAACGCTGAGACGGCGTTTGGATTAACTTTATTCACCGCATTATTTAAATTGGCCACCTGTTCTGGAAGTTGGCCTAATCCATTCAATACTGGCATTACTTTATTCGTTAATTGCGTTGATAAGTCGGATACACTTGCAGCAAGATTCGATGCAATTTGTTTTTGTGCCCCCGCTTGTATTTGAAGTTCATTTTGAATGGCTCCAATTAATTCGGATTGTTGTTCACTCGTCATACTTTTGTACGCTTCAGTGTTTTGAACGGTATTGATTGTGCTTTGTCCATTATTCGCAATCGTTGATTGTAGTTCCGTTAAGGCCGCTTGACTGTTATTGAGGTCATCAGTAATGCCAGATACGGTACCGGACGCGCTGCTCCCTGCAGGAACCGCTTTTTGCAATTGATTCACACCGCTTTGAATGCTTGACAGTCCTTGCTTAAGCTGACTCAGCTGTTCTTCTGCGGGCAATTGGCCATCCATCTTTTTCAGGCCGGCATTTAACGCCCCGCTTCCTTCAGCCAGTTTAATGATTCCCTCATTTAAACTCTGCTGACCTTCTGCCATTTTTGGGATTCCTGAAGATTGGTCCGTCAGCTGCCTTGCATTTTGCGATAATTGATTCAACCCATCATTCAAATTCGCACTGCCTGTTTGCGCTTGTGCTAATCCAGTATTTAAAGTTTGGGCTCCTGGAACCACTTTGGCCAGCCCAGTGGAAAGTTGGGAAGAACCTTGTATAAGTGCTTTACTATTATTAGTTAATTCCCCTGTACCTGATGCGAGTTCGTTCGCACCCTTTTGCAACTGACCGACACCAGAAGTGTATTGTGATATTCCCTTATTTAATTCCGAAGCGCCACTTTCAAGCTTATTGGCTCCTTCCAAAAACTCGCCGACGCCGATTTGAAGTTTATTCGCTCCCTCTTTAAAAGTTAATGTACTGGAAGCTAATTTATTCAGATTCTCTGTCACTTCTTTGTTTCCATCATGCAGTTTTTCAGCACCTTCATCCAGTTTTGATGCCCCATCTGCTGCATCACCGAATCCATCTCCGATTTCATCCAGTTGTGAGAAGATCGCTTCCGCATATTCTTTTGTGACACTTTCAGCAATTTCCGTTTTCAAGTTATTCGCTGCCTGTTTTCCGACCGTTTCCGAAACGAAACTGCGTCCAGGATTCACATCATATGTTAAATTCATTTTCTTAGGTTTATCATCCAGGACGGTTGAAGCATTTTTTGAAAAGTCCTCTGGAATGGTAACAACCATATAATATGTACCATCTTCGAATCCTTTTTTCGCCGCTTTTTCCGTTACGAAATGCCATTCTAAATCATCATTGTCCTTTAATTGCTCGATCAGCTCATTACCGACCGTTAAGGTTTTACCCTCATATTCCGCCTTCACATCCTTATTCACGACTGCAACCGGCAATTTGCCTGTATTCCCGTATGGATTCCAAGCGGAACTAAGAAATAGCCCCCCATAAATAATCGGTACGAACAGTAAAACGATTGCGACACCGACAAGTTTTCGATTTGTAAGGAAAAGCTTCCATTCTTGTTTAAGCATGTTCAATTCTTTTCACCTTTCTTTTCACGCAGTACATCACTCAATGACGTTGAATTCCAATTAAGAGTCGGTATGTCCGTGGTGCCAAAGCTTTCCTTCAGCAAATCTGCCACTGTTTGACTGGAAAAGAACTCTATCAAAAGTTGATCCGCCCGAGAAAACGTCCGACGAAGAACGTCCATCCCCTTCTCTGCGTATTCTCCATCTTTAAACGCTTTTTCTATAAGTCCCGTATCCGGAAACATCGAAATGGGACCTTCCATCGCCTCAATAATTTCAAGGTTTTTAATCTTATCTACACTTTTGGCAAGAGTAAGGCCGCCATTATTACCAGGAACGGAAGTGATTATCTGCTTAACTACCAATTTCCTTATGATTTTTTTCAAATAAGAAGGAGACACCTCCAATCGCCTGCTGATCTCATTAGACGAAAGCGGTACATTTTTATCCTGGGTGGAGAGGATAACAATGATGCATATAGCTTGCTCGACCCCTTTTGTTAATTGCAAATCAGTTCACCTCTTTCAGTATCTATGTGGATATTCGATATCCATAATGGACATTCGGTATCTATAATTAAAACCCGTTTCATCATAGAAATCAAGTTATTTTTAGAAAAAAATCCCTGAAATTGGGGTGAACACGATATTCCATGAACATTTTTAAATGGGAGACCCCAAAACAAAGGTGAACCCCGCATGACAACATCATGCGGGGTTTACCTTTACAACAACTTTTATAGATCATTTAGAAATTCATTGACTGCCTCTGGGGTTTTAGCATTCGCACTGTGCAAATGTGCAATCTTTTCTCCATTTTTAAAAACCAATAAAGAAGGAATTCCCATCACGGTCTGCTCTTCTGAAATCTCTGGAAACTCGTCACGATCGATTGTAAACCACTGTTTGTCTTGATGTTCTTGGGTGATTTCATCAATGAACATGTCTAAACGTTTGCAGTCTGGACACCATGTAGTCGTAAAAATCCCGACTGTCAGTCCCTCTTGTTTAATTTGTTCACGGTATTCTTGTTCAGTATTAATATTTTTCATGATTGTCCCCTCCGAACTTTTCTTATCATCATCATACTTTCATCCATGAATAAATGTACTCAAGAATTAATATATAATTAATTCCTTCACAGTACAAACGGTTTATCCTCGATCTGGTTCGGGGTGAGACACTTCCGAACCCCTTTTGTAAACAAATTTTAAGAAAAGCCAGTTTGCCCATAGTTTTTTCTTTAGGCTCTTTTCGTAAAGATTGTTGTTTTTAAAACGAAACTATTTAAGGTTGATTGGAGCGGAAGTGCGAGACTCCTGCGGGAGCAGCGGGACAGGTGAGACCCCACAGGCGTTTACGCCGAGGAGGCTCACCGCCCGCCCCGCGGAAAGCGAGCATCTGGAGGGGAAATCAACCACAGCTCACTACCTGGTAAATAGCAACATAGTATGTGAAAACAGCCTTTCTTTAAATACGATCCAGTTGTTTCAGCCGGAGCATTTTTTTCGACCTTCACCGCTCTTTTTCCGACCGTCACCGTATTTTTTCGACCTTCACCGTACTTTTCCGAACCCCCTTTGGTCAACAAACTGAAAAAAGCCACTATCCAGTGGCCTTTTTACTTCATTCATATTGGGAGAGTGAGTTGCCAGGAAACACCGAACTTATCAGATACCCATCCGAACTTCTTACTGAAGGAATAATCGCCTAATGGCATCAGCACTTCTCCGCCATCAGTTAAACTCGCAAAAATCCTGTCAATTTCCTCTTCCGTATCACATGTAAGGAATATTGAAAACGAAGGTGTAAACGTAAATTGATGCTTAATATTGCTATCGATGCACATAAACTCCTGATCCTTCAAGGTAAAGGCAGCTTGCATGATACTTCCCTCTGCACCTGCTTCATTCGCTCCATACCGAATCATGCTGGTTATTTTCGATCCTTCAATTAAAGATGTGTAATAATTCATGGCTTCTTCTGCATCATTTCCTTGGAACATCAAGAAAGGTGTGACCTTTTTCATTCATCTTCAAACTCCTTTTTCAACATTAATTATTCCCGATATCGGGTTTATGGCGCCCACCAGTTACCTGAAACAACAATCATTGTTTGTAATTTTATCGTATTGGCAAAATAGTCATCATCTTCTTGTTCCTGTATCGTCCTTTTCCATAATCGGTTGATCCATTGCTGATTGGAGGAATCAACCATGGCACTGACCATGAATGGAGCAACAAAGGTTGTACTATTTCCTTCTTCTAAGACTTTTCCGTTTAGAGTATAGCCGGATTGGATATTTTCAGGGTTCCCATCCGTTTCCTCCTTAATCCAATTATTCATCTTCTTTAATTGCGCCAGCGCTCTTTCATCACCAGTAAGTAAGTAATCGAGCGTATAGCGCCAAGGGGTCCTGCTGCTGTTCCAGCTATAATTGCCGTCATTCTCCCCTTCTAAAAAGTCAGCTTGTGCCGGCTGGTATCCTCCCTTGGATTGTACAATGAAGTCCGGCATGAGGCCTGTATTGCCGCTTTTTTCTTTATAAATGGATTGAATGATCTCATAAGCCTTATCCGTTACACCTTTCCATTCATGATTCCCGGTTGCCGCCTCAAAGGACTTCAAATGATTGAGAAGAAAGTCCGATGAACGAGTCGATTGTCCGTATACATCATCTTCATCTTCCGCCCAGTCCCCTAGTTTAATCAGGGACTGCGACCGATTTATCTCATTGGACATGATTGCATCCATGATGTCCTTTGCTCTGGCAAGATAGTTGATTTCCCCTTCACTTCCCCATTGGCGATCAGCCAATAATAACGAATAAGCGATATCCATATCGCCATCTGTTGCTGAATCGGCATCACCTGGCGTATTTATGATTTTGCCCGATTTATCCTTTACTTGCTGCCACGCCATTAATGAAGAATCATTATCACTTTTATGCGCTTTATAAAAACGATAAAGCCCATCGAAGTACTGCCTGTCCTTGCTGCCTGCCATGATTGCCGTTATCATCATCCCATAACCGTGCGCTTCAGAAACGGTCACTGCGTTCTTGGGTTCTGCATATCCTTTATCATTGTAAAAAATATAATATTCATCCTTTTTATCAGCAGGCTGCCTAAGATATTCATCTTTCCAAACTTTGTAAAAATCCGTTACATCATCATCCAGCTCTTCTTGTGATAGATTGTCAGGTTTTATCGTTCCTGATTGATAGACTGTATGCTGTGGAAAGGGCCTTTTACTGTCCAGTTCTTTCTTTGTGGTTTGAGATTCTAATGCAATCCAGGCGATGATTCCAAAAACGATCACGCACATAGCTATTAATAAACTTGCTCTTTTTTTCATGGTTGGCTCCTTGGATTATGGTGATATGAATTTGAGCGTGAAACATAAACATTTTTATGTACTTCTTTTCCTGCTGCGAATGATTCAATAGCGAGGTACCATTAAAAGATCCTGCCCACTTTTGCTTCCGTGCCCTTCCATATTCTCTTTATATTTTCCCTATGTAAAATGATGACGAATAAGCAAATGAATGAAGAGAGTGCAGTGATGAGCCTGCCTTCAAATAATAGGCTGTAAATCAATATGGAAATGCTCCCCAAAATCGAACTGAGAGATACATATTTTGAAGTCAGCAAACTAATGAAAAAAACGATGCAAGCACTGAATGTACCTAATGGAGCTAAAAATAAAAGCACTCCCGCTGATGTTGCCACGGCCTTGCCCCCTTTAAATCCCGCAAAAACAGGAAAGGCATGCCCAATTATGGCAAGTAAGCCGCATAGTATTGGGGAAACGTTTGAATGCAGCATCATAGGGAGAAAGCAAGCGATGGAACCTTTCATTAAATCAGCAATGGCTACTACCGTCCCCGCTCTTTTGCCCAATACCCTAAAACTATTGGTTGCGCCAAGATTCCCACTCCCATATCCACGAATATCGGTACTATAGAACAATTTGCCGATAACCAGAGCAAATGGGATGGAACCTATTAAGTAACTTGATAGGAGAATGATCATGTTCAGCATAAATTACCTTCTTCTTGGAATCATTGATTATATCTCAAGGATCCTACGAATCTTTTATAACGCCTTTTGAAGCTTCACTCTTTTACAATCCCGATAACAAAACCATCATATCCTTTCATACCAACAGTTTGCAAGACGGTCGAATCGATTCGCGGTTCTTCAGATAGCCTATCTATGAATGTCCGTACACCCATCACACTCGGGTCCTTGCTATCCTGATCGATCACTTTTCCATCTCGGATGACATTATCGACCACGATGACGGTCCCAGGCCGTGAAAGTTCCAATGCCCATTTAAGATACTCGGGATTATTAGGTTTATCAGCATCAATAAAAATTAGGTCGAAGCCGGATAATCCTTTTTCTTTAAGGGTTGGCAAGGTTTTGAGCGCCGCCCCGACCATTATATGGATATTATCGGCCAATCCCGCATTTTTGATATTGGCTTCCGCCACTTTTGCATGCTTAGCCTCATATTCAAGCGTTATCAACCGCCCATCTTCCGGCAAAGCACGCGCGAGCCAAACACTGCTATAACCTCCAAGCGTCCCTATTTCCAATATGTTTTTCGCTCCACTGATTTTTGCTAGTAAATGAAGGAATTTCCCTTGGTTTGGAGATACATCAATGGCAGGCAGCCCTGCTTCTGCATTCGCTTTCAATATCGAATTCATGATCGGATCTTCCGTATGAAGTTTATTACTAAAATATAAATCTACATCATTCCAAATTCCGGACATCTCAATCTTCCCCCTTGGTCAGTTTCATCTTTTTCAATTCCATGAATCCTTCGCCATCCAATGATATATCTATTTGCTGATCAATGACTAACGAAAGCGGAAAGATTTCCGACTCTCTATCCGAAAAGAACCAGCGCCGTTTCCTTGGACCTAAAAGTAAAAATGCTCCTGCTTCATGCTCCCCCATGAAATTCAATCCATCTTCCCTTATTGGTTCACCACTCCTTACTGGTATGCCGAAACTGATCAACTGATTCCCTAAAGCCCTGACTTCATTCGTCGTAATGTTCATTTCACTAATGCACAGGACGTTTTGAGCTGAGAAAGACTCAGCCCCAGATTTGGGTGATACGGAATACCTGGATATGAACTCAACAATGTTGCCTGAAGGGTCTGAAAAATAAAAGGCATGTGCATCTGAATAGCTGAAATAAACTTCGTCCTCATCATCTTCGCTGGTCAATTCCACCTTTGAATTCGCCCATGCTTTTGCCAAAGTGAATAAATCGGTCGGTATGTCCATGGCAAAATGATAAAAAGGCTTTTTTTGGAGATCGTATTTTTACATTTCAAGTACACTGTCCCCAGCCCTAATTTCAAAACCATCATCTGTATGCGATAGTAACTCGAATCCTAACTCATTAACATAAAATTTCCGCATATCATTCAATGCATGACTGTACAAAGTGACCTTATTGATAATCAAAGTCTAATCTCCCTTAAAATTCCCAACCCTCCTAACATATATTGTAAATAAATACAGTATTTATGCAAATATTCTGTACTCTTCATTTACATGGCTATGAGAAAACCCAATTAGGATTACTTTCTTCCCGCTTGCTTTTTCTTCGATTAATTTAATTCCTTCTTCTGCACTACCTTTTATAGAAAAATTCATTTCATAATTGCTTAGTCCATGTTCAGGTAAGTCTGGAACTATGCAATGATAATGATTGAAGTATTCCCATATCCAACTACTCACTCCTCCACCATGTAAAAATAGCATCAGAGAAGCACTCTTATCACCATATTATTGATAATGTAAACCCAAAGGTTTCACCTCTCTTTTTGTAAATGTTATTTTATTGGTAAGTGTTATCTTCATAAAACTTTCAAGGTTAGTACTACGTTCTTAATATGTAATAAGTTTCATTAATTGGACGTAAACAATTCCATTCAAAAAAAGGCCACCAAATTGGTGGTCCCCCGCTTAGAGAGCAGTACATTTGCCTTACGCTCTTCCTGGCAATGCATGCTTTATAGCATAATATGCAATAAGGCGATTACATTCCTTAAAATCATACTCACTTTTCATCTTAAAAAGTTTCACTCTTTAATTTTCAGTCCAAGCATGGCTGCAAAGCCTATTGCTTGGTCCGGGGAAACTTCGCATCCATTTAAATCCTCCAGGGATACGGTAAGCCTTTGAAATGTAGAACTGCTAATATCAATTCCTTTTAGCGGTGTCCGGGAAAAGTTCACTTCATTTAATTTACATGTATCGAACATCACTTTCTTGAATTTACAATCATAATAATCAGCACTTTCCAATGAGCAATGATCGAACTTCACTTGTTTTAATGCGGCATAGCCAAAAGCACTTAAATTACAATTGCAATTCTCAAAGGAGACATTCCCTAAACTGGCATCAGAAAGATTAATGCCCAATAGTTTGGACTCTTTGAATTCCACCCGATGAATCGAGCCACCCATGAAATCGGCATTCGTCAAATCGCAATGGTCAAAAACGACATCCGTCAGCTCAATATTCCTGAATGATACATCGCTGAATATCACATGTTTAAAAACTACCTGTGATAATACGATTTGGTCCATCTTTTCTCTATCGATCGTACAATTGCTTATGATACAGGTATCCAGATAGGGCTCATCTTTATAATATATTTCCTGAAAGTTCGCTTGAGTTAAGTCATGGGGGATCTTCGGCTGTTCAATTTTGATTTTGCCTGACATATTATCACCTTTTCACTTTATTCTTAAAATCATTAAAGACCATTGAGGCCATTGGCTAAAAGTACAGCAACATGTAAACAGGATCATTCAAGTAATCACGTTGCTTTGCTACAAACAGAACTGAATGATGTTTGCCATGTGGCATTTACTGTCCGAATTTCAAAAACCTGTTTAAACAGCATAACAGCTTTTCTAAAATGTGCGGGCATTAATATTTTTTAGAAGAATGGCTATTAATTTTGGACATTTTGTGTCTCCTTACCAGCTTTCCATATTGCCCAAATAAAAAAGCCGCCCCGTATGGCAGCTCCGCAAAAAAGCATGAAGTGAATTTAGGTATTGATTTCTTTAGGCATCCGGAAATAAGATAGCACGGCACCCATTATGGCCATCATACCGCTTATCAGAAAGAAAGCTTGAAAGATATTCCCTCCCACAGTTGGGGAATTGGATACAATACCACTCGAAATCAGAAAAAGAACGCCAAACCCAGCCAAAAATAGTGCTATTTTTTTACTGCTTCTTTTGAATAGGGCATAACCCGTAAGTATGATTAAGTACGAAAACGTTAGGACCATCAACACCGGAAATAGCGGTTTGAATTTTGCTGCATACACGAAATAGTCCAAATTCGAAATATCTTGATCATCCATCACTTGATCATTCAACATCTGTGAAAAGTGAGTTGAATATTTCCATTCCCAAGGGTTATCCAGAATTTCGCTGCCTTCATACCAGGTACAAAATGAAAAAAGTAAAAGGAGAAATGCAGCGATTATTATTGGGACAAAGTATTTCACTGACAATATCACCACCTATAGACAATCGACCTACATTATACCAATGAATTGGAAATTAATATACAACGAACCATCTTCCTATAATAATTAGAAAACAAGCGACCCGGCAAACTTTCACCAACAGCTAAAATTTAATCAGAAAAGGGAATAAGATATTAAGGGCTAGCAAAAGCTAAACATGGATGTTATTTATCAGATAGTGCGTTTGCTTAGCCATCTCCCTTCATCTTACCAATTAACGAAAATACTTAAGGTGCCACCAATTCAACTTTCATCCTATCTGGGTCTTCGAAAAATACAGCATAATGTTCCTTCCCACCGGCGAAGGGGTGCTTGTCGGCATAGAGGATGGTAACTCCTCTGTCCCTTAATTTTCTGGTGATCTCATCAACCTGTTGACGGGAGGTGGCGTGAAAGGCTAAATGATTAAGACCCACTCGTCCCCTATGATAGGGAATGTCAAGAAACCTAGTTTCCGCTTGTACAAAAACAATGTACATGTCATCCAATCTCCAACTCTTCCCGCTTTCCCACTCCTGGAATGGCTCATAATTGATTTCCTCCAAAAACCAGCCCCAAAAATCAACGGTCCTATGTAAATTTGAAACATTCAGCTCAATATGATGTAGAAATCCCTTTGACAACTTTCATCCCCCTTTAATTTGGGCCTTTACTCGTAAGTTTTGCGCTTTTACTCGTGAGTTTCGTGCTTTTACTCGTAAGTTTCGTGCTTTTACTCGTGAGTTTTGCGCTTTTACTCGTGAGTTTGGAGCATTTACTCGTGAGTTTCGTGCTTTTACTCGTGAATTGGGATTAAATCGTACATGCTTCACATCTTCTTCTATATTCTCCCTCACCTTATCAAAAACCCCCAAAATTAACAATCTGAATCCAATTGGACATAATGAATGATTTCTGTTATTATAGTTACTCAGGGTAATGATTACTCAAGGTAACTATATATTATAAGGAGTGTTTCTGATAAAGACTTACCAAAAATTCTTTCAGCAATTATTGCTGATGTACCGGCCTTTTGAAAATAATCTAAATATACAGCTAAACAAGCATGATTTACACAGGGCGCAATGGTCCATTTTACATTACTTATCCAATTATGGTTCTGCAACGCTTGTAGAGCTTGCCAATTATCAGAGTGTGGAAAAGCCCACAATTACCAGGACCATTACCCGTTTGGAAGAGCTGGGATATGTCGAGCATGTGCCAAGTAAAGATAGACGGGAAAAAAGAATGCGGCTTACTGAGCTTGGCTCAAAGCTCTACAGTGAAGTCCGCGTGACAATCGATCAATACGAACAGGACATCTTGAAGGGGATCACTGAAGAGGAACAACTCGCAGCCATACGCATTATGGGCGAAATAAGAAATAACATTATAAAGTAAGGAGATAATAAAATGGAACAATCCAGACCTAGACTGTGGACGAAGGACTTTGTCATCGTTTCTTCCATCAATTTTTTCATAACATTAATCTTTTATTTACTGATGGTGACCCTTGCCATCTATGCCGTAAATGAATTGAATGCTTCTACAAGCCAAGCCGGACTCATATCGGGTATTTTCATAATCGGGACATTAATCGGACGTCTGTTCATCGGCCGTTTCATTGATTCAATCGGCCGCAAGAAAACATTATTCATCGGTTTGATCTTTTTCACTTTGACAACACTTCTATATTTTGTGGATCTCGGAATTGGCTTCTTGCTCGTTAACCGCCTGATCCATGGTATGGCGATGGGTATGGCGAGTACTGCGACAGGAACGATCGTCGCCCAGATCATCCCGGCAACACGAAAAGGAGAAGGCATCGGCTACTACAGCATGAGCGCAACACTTGCGACGGCAATCGGCCCTTTCATCGGTCTGTATATGGCTCAACATACAAGCTTCCAAGTGATATTCAGTTTCTGCCTGGCTTTAGGGCTGATCAGCCTGATTACAGCATTCTTCCTTAATGTCCCGGCATTGAAAGTGACGGCAAAAGTGACTGAAAGTAAAGGATTCAAGCTTTCCAATTTCATTGAACCTAAGGCACTGCCCATCTCAATCATTACTCTGTTATTGGCATTCTGTTATTCCAGCGTCCTTTCTTTCATCAGTTTCTATGCCATTGAAATCGACCTGGTCAATACAGCAAGCTTCTTCTTTGTCGTTTACGCAGTAGCCGTATTATTATCACGCCCTTTCTCAGGACCGTTAATGGACCGGAAAGGATCGAACTTCATAATGTATCCAGCCTTTTTGATTTTCGGAGTCGGTTTGCTCCTTCTAAGCATAACAACCAATAGCTTCACTTTACTGGCAGCTGGTTTCCTCATTGGCCTCGGATTCGGTAATATGCAATCAAGCTCGCAGGCGATTGCCGTTAAGCTGACACCGCCCCACCGTATGGGGATGGCAACATCCACCTTCTTTATCATGCTTGATGCAGGACTTGGATTCGGCCCTTATATTCTGGGATTCATCATTCCAGTAACAGGGTACAGCACACTGTATGTCATCCTTGGCGGTGTGGTCATCGCAACTTCCATTCTTTACCACTTCCTGCACGGCAGGAAAGAACGTGCAGCCAGAGCGAACTTGGCTTCCGTTTAATGAAAAAGGGATATCCCATTGGAGGATATCCCTTTTTTCACGATTTTTGTGCCATTTAAAGAATCAAGCCGTTTAGAATTCGTCCGTTGTTGGAGGTAATTCGTCCTTCATGAACGTTAATTCGACCTTCAGAGAAATAATTCGTCCTTCATGATCGATAATTCGACCTTCATCAAAAAAAGCCGCCAATAAAGTTTGTACTTTTGAGACAGCTTCTAGTGATAGTCATCCCTTATTTGACTTCCAAGCTTTCGATATTAAAACCATAATTTTTGCCGTTCTTTTTATTTGTGACTGTTTCACCTTTATATAAAGTCTTTCCAGTCTTATAATCGGTAATTAGAAGTTGGGCAGGCTTGGATGTTAAAACGCCCTCTTGATCCCTTCCGCTGCCTAACAGGAAGTATACACGCCCATTCTTAAAGGCAGCGAAGTCTTGTTCTTTTTTATTAACAGTTAGATCTAGCTCCATGTCATTCGTTATCTTTTGACTGCTTAGATCAAACGTCTTAATGTGATATTTATCGGACTTGGTATCAACTATGTAAAGTTTTTTCCCATCCGCATATCCACCTCTTTCCATGTCCGGGCTAAGCGATTCTTTTTTGGGCAATTTAACCGTTTCTAATTTTTCCGTATCATAATTATAAGATAAAAGCTTGCTTTCCTTTAGTTTTTCCTTAAAGCCATCCTCATGATTTACCCCTTTAATTAACGAAATTAATACCATGTTGTTTGGCTGGGAAGGTGCAATATCAGTTGGCATCTCAAGATCAACTTGATTGGGATCAGTAAAAGTTTCAGATAAAAGGGTTTTATCACTCAAAACTTTCTTATTAGCTAAATCGATCGTATACAGATGAACCTCTATTGTTTGCTTTTCATCGTTTGAATTAACATCATTCATCGTTAAAACCTGCAGTTTTGAATGGACCAACTGCACATCCCTGACAACAACATTCATGATTCTCTCTTGATCGGGAAGTTCAATTTTGAAAGAAGTTTCATCCTCGCCTTTCTTCTCCAGCAAACCGATATCAAACTCCGCTTCCATTTTTCCGTTCTTTGTAAAATCTTCATTCACCGAGGCGTAAGCCAGGAAATCATCGTCTTCATATAAAGAATTAATGGAATCCCTACCACGCATAAATGAACGATGTTCTTTTATCAATCTTTCAATTTGAAAATCTTGTATTCCAGATAAGTTTTCAAAGTAAGACCGTTCGCTGGCATATATGGATTGATTGGATTCAATCGTTAATGGTTCATATCTGGGATTAACTTCGAGTGAACCATGTATTATTACCGGATCAAGCTCTTTATCACTGCCTTCTAGCGTCTTGAAATTATACTTTGGAAGGCCGGAAGCGGAGGAAGCTACTTTGACATAATAGGTCCCGATGCTTAAGATGACAACCATTCCAATAATGATGCTGCATATATAACGTTTCACCTTGTCACTCTCCTTTAATAGTTGTTATACCGTAACGCGATTTTTCAATAACCAGGAACCAAGCCAAATCGATAATCCTGTCAAAATGATTCCTAAGGCGAGCTGCAGACCAAGTATTTCATTAGGGTAAAAATAGAAAGTACCACTCTCCATTACGAAAACAGGAGTTAAAAACACTGCAGCAGAGATCCCGACATACACCAAGCCCAAAATGATTCCTTTTATGCGGAAACTTCTTTCAAACATGATCGCCGTGAATAATATCGACATGATCATAAGACCTATGCCATAGGAAAGCAGGAATTGCGTGAACGAGCTAGGGATTATCAATGACAAAATCGGAATGAATTTCGTAATGCCGTAAGTTGACATTTCATTCAAAAGCGATTCAGGTACGTATGAATTAAATAGGGCATTTTCCATTGGTAAAATGATAATCTGGAAAGCAATCAATCCTAACACCATCAAGAAGATGGCCGTGGCTTTGGAAAGGTAGATTGATAATCTGGATGTCGGTAACATCAATAGACGATAAATGAACGTATTCTTTCCAAACCAATCACGATACCAAATAAGAAAAATGTAAAAAATCAGGGCAACGGCACTCAGCGCGATCGGTCCTAGAAACCAGAGGGTATTGGCGATATGGGTAAAATCAATGCCTCCTCCATATTGGGTAATATAAGTGGCTTCCGATAGTTTTTCTCTTGAGATGATCTCCCTGGCATCATTAAGAAGACTTTTCGTTACGATGATCACGCCAGCAAATTGCGAAACCAAGGTTATCAACAATAAGGATATATATATTTTACTAAAACGATTGATTTCAAAATTCACTAGCTTTAAATATCGCATCATGCTTGATACACCTCTCTCATTACATCGACTACCGATTTCCCTTCATCCTCACGCATTTCTTCTGTATTGAACTCTTTGAGGACTTTACCGTTATCCAATAAAATGACCTTATCGATTAAATGTTCAATATCGCCGATTTCATGGGTCGTGATGATGACTCCTCTATCTTCAATAAGGTGGCTCGCAAAGACATCGGCAATTTGCTCGCGGCTAAACATATCAATGCCTGAAAACGGTTCATCCATCAATACATAATCCACGTCAAGGGACAGCCCCAGCATCAGGTTTAGCTTAGCTGTGTTCCCTTTAGACAACTCGGAAATGGGGGTCTCTTCTTTCAGTTTAAAAAATCCCAATAATTGATTAGCTCTTTCTGAGTTCCATGACGTATAGAAATCTTTCATGAAAACCATAGCCTGTTTAACGGTCATTTGCGGAAGCATGGTCGGTGCGTCCGGAATGAACGTGATTTTTTCATAACTGTTATGTGTCATTTTTTGATCATCGATCAGGATTTCACCTTTATATGGCGTCAATCCCATAATCGCTTTGAGTGTAGTCGTTTTACCGACACCATTTATCCCGATCAGACAAGTAACTTCGCCTTTATTGGCTGTAAATGAAACACCATCTAAGATTGTCTTCCGTCCATATTTCTTAGAGATTTGTTTTACTTCTATCATTTTTCATCCCCCTCCCTTATTTCTTCCGAATATTTTTCCTTAACCACTTGAAGCAGCTCATCAACTGGCACATTAATCGGACGAATAGCATCAACAAAAGAATCAACAGCTGCAAGAATTAGCTCCTGTCTAACAGCCTGTAAAATCGTTTCATTAGTCGTGATTTGACTTGGAAAATTTCTTTCTGTATGAATCAAGCCCTGTTCCTCCATTTCTTTATACGCTTTTTGTGCTGTATTAGGATTAATATTCAGCGCAGCCGCCAGTTCTCTTCGGGAAGGAATCTCCTGTCCGGCTACGAAATTGCCAATGGCTATTTGTTCTTTAAAATGTCTCACGACTTGCAGATATACCGGTTCCCGGGTATTAACGTTCATAAAACCACCCCCTATTATTTAGGAAAAAATATAATTTACATGTAGTCACCTGTGTATGTACTAAGTGGTTCATACACCTTATAGATGTACTATACCTGTAATACACCTAAGCTGTCAACAACCAATTCCAAAAAAATGAAAACCCCGAATGCGCAGTGCAGCCGGAGCTTCTTTTATTGCTTTAAATTAAAGTTTTTATAATCCTTTTATGGCTTCCGAAAAGGAGTGGATAAAGCTCATTGAAATAGATGATGAAGCAGCCGATCTTTATCTTCAAAAAACTGTTTCATCAACAAATAGTGATTGGACTCCTCTAAAGTCACTTCATTCATACCCTCATCTGATATTTGAAGGATTTTAGCATCTGGATAGGCCATGATGATCGGGGAATGGGTGGAAATGATGAATTGGGAACCTTGTTTAACGAGCTCGTTTATCCTGGCTAACATCGATATTTGCCTTAATGGCGACAAAGCAGCTTCAGGCTCATCGAGGATATACAATCCATCCCCTTGAAATCGTTCTACAAAAGCAGAAAAAAACGATTCCCCATGAGATTGCTGGTGAAGTGATTTCCCACCAAAGGAATCGATGATCTTCCGTCCCGACGATGCCTCCCTGTCCAATTCCTCTATATTTGTCGCTACATTATAAAAGGTTTCCGCCCTAAAGAAAAAATGATCCTTCGGTTTGTACATGCCTTTTTTCAAACGGAGGTATTCGTCCAAATTGGAATGTGAATCATAATTGGAAAAATTGAAATTCAACGTTCCGCCTTCGGGATTGAAGCCATACGCAATCGCAATACCTTCAAGCAAGGTGGACTTCCCCATTCCATTTTCCCCGATAACATAGGTAACACTGGGATGAAAAGCCACTTCTTGAAGGTGCTTGATAACCGGCAGGTCAAGAGGGAAATGGTCATACGAAGATATTCGGTCCCTATTCAGGTAGATGCCCCTTATGTACTGTGAATCATAATCTAGTTTCATTAGTAATCACCTTCTGTAAAATAGATTTTTAGCATTGAAGTTAGCCACCATTTAAATGACCGCCCACTTTGGATGCAATTCAATTAAGCTTCCTGTAATACGTTGGGTTGAATCTTTCACTCCCGATTCCTTTATCAAGGCAGGCAATTCCTTATCCACGTACCGTTGATATGAATATTCATTGTCCCATAATGAGGCGACCAGATATCTCCCGTTTTGCTTTTTACCGAATGTACCTGACAAAATGCCTGGTGAGTACATCATCCCTTTGTTCCATACTTCTTTTTGCATCTGCTCAAAGTGGGCTTGTTTATTTGTTTCAACATAACAGTCAGTCACTCGAAGTAGTATCCCCTTGCCAAAAAAAGCGGTAATATCTGTAGTTCCTATATTGAATATTTTCTCGAATATATCGACAGAAATTTTTGTATAAGTACTTCTTTGGTCACTCTTCAAGAATAAATCATCATGTTGATGCCGCATGAAACGTTGATAGGAATGGAGGTCTTTCCATACGGAGAGAATCCCTGCTTCAAGTGGCTCATTTTTATTCCACCCTCCGATTTGACCCATGAAACCAGCACAATGGAGCAACTCTCCCCATCCCTCTTGTGCTGTAGAAAATGCATGCTTGTTTTCCACATTCACTTGGCATTTAATCCACTTCATCAACATGATGATCCCCACGCTTCGCCCATTGTTTCGCTCTTTCATCCACCTTTTTTATAAAATTATTTTTCCCGTTTACATACCCTTTGATATCATCTGGAAATTCTGCTGCCAAGCGCTGTTTCAGCTGACTATACTTTTGTGCTTCATAAGGGTGTGCCAGCATATAATCCCGAAAGGCGAGGTGTCTGGAAATTTCCGCATGCCCTTTTTGAAACATGTGAATATGGTGTGTCCTCTCATCCCCGCCTTTAAGAAAAAACCTTCGTCCAGCGATGCCATTCTCACCCCTAGCATCATAACCTATCCGTTCCATCTCTTTATTAAAATCAGCGACACATTCCACATCTTTAACCACTGCCAAAATATCTATTACTGGCTTGGCATGGATCGCAGGTATGGCCGTGCTGCCAATATGGTATAAATTCATCATTTGATGCCCGAAGATATCCTGTAATCTTTTGCATTCATTTTGAAATAGCTTGGACCATACTTTCTTATGTGAAACGACTTCGACCTTTCTCATGAAAGCCTCCTTTTTTCATACACATTCCCTTTAGTTAATGTTTCTTCCATTTGATGCTGCTTGTAAATTAGGCTTTCATCTGTGAATGGAGCCTGTTCGAAGACATATGCCAGTTTTATCAATAACCCTTCACTAAAAGCGGTGCTGGCGATTGTCACACGAAAAGGGCCGCCGCTTTTCATGAAACCAGCAGGTACCGCAATGGACGGATACCCAGCTTTGGCGCAAATGGTGGAACCTATGTAGGAAGGAAAAAGAACCGCATCAAGGTCATCCTTCTTCAAGGCAAAATCAATGCCCTGTTCCAATATAAATCTTCCAGTTTCGCATTCAAGTATTCTGGGTTTCTTAACGTATTAGGGAGACCTTCTCTATTCTCCAATTTATTTTGCCCATATTTTAATGCTCGTTCCCTTATGCCTTACATTCGTAGCCGAGCATAGCTTTCGTTCGTATTCTAGCTAATAGTGATCCCAATTTCCAACGCTTTCTGGACGGCTTCTTCCTTGTTGCGGACTCCTAGCTTTAAATAGGCCGAGGAGGCGTAGTTTCTGACCGTGCCGTCCGACAAATACAGCTTGGACGCTATCGTCTTGTACCGGAGCCCTTTGGCAACAAGCTGCAATATTTCTATTTCCCTGGTCGTCAGGTCATAGTCGTCTGCGGCTTTCGGTTTCGGTGATTCGATGCTCTCATCGAATTTCTCGAATATTTTATGGGACATCCCCTGATCGATTAGGGTGCCTCCCCGGTGAATGAGCCGAATCGTATTGGCCAGCTCGAGCGTTTCGGTCGATTTCAGCAGGAAGCCGTCCGCACCGTTGCGCAGCAAGTCCAACGCTTGCCCCGAATCCTGGAACGTCGTAAGAATCAACACGCGGATATGCGGCCATTGCTGCTTAATCATTTTGGTTGCCTCGGCTCCGCCCATGCCCGGCATATCCAAATCCATAAGCACTACATGGGGCTGAAGGCGCCCGCACAGGTCGACGGCTTGTTCGCCATCCTTGGCCAAGCCGTCGACGTTCAAATCCTGGTACCTGTCGAGCAACGTCCGCAGACTTTCCCGAATAAACGGCTGGTCGTCGACGACCAACAGGCGAATAAGCCCGTCTGCCATTTCCGCTTGTCGCGGCAAAGTACAGGCGACAAGCGTCCCGTCCCCGGAATTCGTATAGACGGACACTTGACCTTGCAAATTCATCGCCCGCTCCTTCATCGCGTTCATGCCGAAGCCCTCCCGCCACTCTTCCGCCCCTCTTCCGTTATCGTGCACCTCCAGCCTCGTATATTGCTGCTCGAATTGCAGAGAAACGGTGATTTCCGTCGCCTGCCCGTGACGAACAGCATTCGTAAGCGACTCCTGCAAGCAGCGAATGAACGCCATTTTCGCTTGCCGGGACAGTTTGTACTCCTCTCCGAACGCACGAAAGCTTACCTCGACCCGGGCATGCTCCTGAAATTCATCTCCAAGCTTTTGCAGGGACTGGACCAAGGAAAGCGACTGCTGAGGAGACTCCATTTGATGCAAGTATCCCCTCACTTCCTCGATTCTTTTGCGGCCCATCTCAAGCAAGGAATCAAGCCTCTGTATACCCATTTCGTTAGTAAGCTCGGGGCGCAACGTTTCCATTCCCATGATGATGGAAGTATAAGCATGGCCGACTGTATCGTGGAGCTCCCTAGACAACCTGCTTCGTTCTTCTGCCAGCGTAATGCGCTCGATTTGGGACATATATTGTTCAAGCACCGCATTTTGTTTACGGATCGTTTCATTTTGCCGATGATTGACGATCAATAAGTGAAAAGCGAATCCCAACACATAAGCAAGTCCGTAGTAGGTGACCATGACCCAATAGGTGTTGCTTGGCGAAACCGCATGGAAAATTCCGGGCATCACCAAGACCGTTGCCGGAGCCGTCCAATGATAGGAAAGATGATTGCTGTTTGCAGCGATAAGAAACGCCGATACAATAAATGTAGAATAAGCATCCGGAAACAATGAGGTTAAAAATATGCATAGTCCGCCATATAGCAGTATTTCCATGAACAAATAATATTTGTAGTTGAGCAGCAAGCAGACCCAAGGAATGGAGAAGGCGGCAATCTCCCAAAAAATAACGGTCCAAAGCGGCAGCGTTAGACCTTCCTGAAAACTAATCGTCGTCAGGATGAATGAAACGCTAGTAAAAAGGCGGAGCGCCAACATAATCCACTCAAACCAAAACCACTGTTTAACCATATCCAACAAGTCGTCCACCCCCTAAGTAGCCTTCTGTTTTGTATCCTATATTATAGACCTAACCTTCGATAAATGACATATTTTTCTAGTTAACGCTACAGCCCTTACACAAAGTCCGGAAACAAGACCTTTATTGGTTTAGCTTTCTAATCATCATTCGTGTATAACCTCCCAATTTCTTCGCCAAAACATCTGCAAGCTTGAAGCTTATTACAGTAAGCACCACTCCCACAGCCATTATAAGGAGTGATTTCGCAAAAGTATCTACCTCCATAAAAAGGACATGCATATTGATGTATCGATACAATAGTGGTGCAACCAGGAATGCAAGAGGTGCTAAATAGAGAACGGCTGCGCTGACGAGACTGAAAAGCCCGATCACGAACTTCTGCATTAACCAAATGACGGCAGACCAGTTGCGGCGATCCGTAAGCTCTAATTTGGCTTGAGCCCAGACCGTTGCATCCGTTGTTACTATTCTGTCGTAAGGGGCCGTCGTAATATCGGTATAGATTTTCGTCTGTGTGCGCTCGAATTGGATGAACGTTGTAGTAGTTCGCAATACGCGTAAAACTAGTGGAATGCCGACTACCGTAAATGAAAGGCTTAAACTGAACGACAGTGCTACCATGTAAAAACAAAAGTAAAACAAGCCTGTAACGAAAGTTAACAATAAAAAATAACCATTCTGGATGAAACCTGATTTCATAAGGTTCATCACTCCTCTCTGTGTAATATCCGTATCGTATTGCTTCTTCTGTCAACCGCACAAGTGTAAAAATGTCATATGACATTTTCGAAGAGTTCCTTTGCGGTTTGCGAAGTTTATTATGACGCCGATACTTGGTGTTGAAGTATTGGCTGTTCTCTGCTTATTGGCATTTTATTTGGCGAAAAATATTTAGAGCCGCAAGCCCGCGAACGCCCCAACGGCTCAATTGGTTTCAGGTGTCCAAGCTGTACTCCCAAACCGACAGCAATCTAAAAACCTGACGATTATTCCTGTTCCGAAAAACGAGATAAGCTTACGAAATAATCCAATATAGGATGATCTCCAAATGACAAAAAAAACAAGCTAACATTATTTTTAAAAATGACGTTAGCTTGCGATGCAGCATATGGGAATCACTCTGAGATTTGGAAAGGAGAATCCGGTCTGATTAGCGCTATTATTATCTTTATTGCTGACTCATTGTGTCCCGAACAACCAAGCTCGCAAAGCATGGAGTTGGCTTGAAACGACATATGGCTTTACTTTATGCGCTGTAACCAGTGTGCGCGGTCGTATTTCTCAATGGAAGAGCGGTGAGTTAAGTGGGGTATCTTTCAGAAGGATTTTAAAGTTTGAAATAAAGTTAAATTAAACATTGATTCAATCATAAAAGAATCCCACGCATTCTGAAAAAAGATTAATCAGAATGCGTGGGATTAACTATATTCGTATTTCTTGGTTTCACATTAAACTCATGACATTCCAATGTTTTAGCGATCTTGGTTACCTTTGCGGGCTAATCCATAATCTTCATGAGACTTTGCTTTTCTTTTTTTTCATGAATCCACGAATGATCATTCCGGCAATAATGAGAACCGCCACCACTGCGATTGGCTGGATATATGGCTTGGCCATCTCGTTAACCTGTCCCCAATTGCTTCCTAACTTCATCCCGAGGAATACAAAAAGTATAGACCACGGAAGTACAGCTAGTAGCGTATAATTCGTGAATTTCAATAAGGGCATCTTAGAAATCCCTGCTGGAATCGAAATAGCATGTCTGACAACCGGTATGAACCTAGCCGTAAAAATCACGCTTGGCCCATAGTTAGTAAACCAAGATTCCGCTAGTTCGATATGTTTTTTGTGAATGAATATATACTTTCCATATCGTTCTAAAAATGGTCTTCCACCATAATATCCGATTAAATAAACAAATATTTGGGCGATAGTTCCTCCAATCGTTCCAGCAATAACCGCCCCAACAAAACTGATGCTACCTTGGGAAACTAAAAAGCCACCATAGGATAATACAATCTCACTTGGAATAATTTCAATCATGAGACCAAGGGTAATTCCTAGGTACCCATAATCCATGAGTGTAAGTAAAATAGTTTGGATAAAGTCGTTCATAATTCAACTTCTCTCTTTCATTTTCGCTTTTCTCAAAACGGATCACAAATGTTGTTATTAACTCCACTTGTTAATGGGCCACTGGCGACACGGATAATAGAATGACCCTTAGCTATAAATAACTTTTGACTGATTTGTGAGATAGGATGGCTTATTGACTTGTTTAAGGTTAAGAATCGATTTCATAATGCCCACCATTTCCTCAGGGTTTTCCCATTCCATTTCCTTTTGATAGGTTTCGATGGATTTATCCCATTGATCCATTTTTTTATGGTCCTTTAATATATTAAGCATTTGTTTTTCAAATGATAATTTGCGATTGATTTCAAATACAAGGTTATTGTCTTTTAAATACTGTAGATTTATTTCCTCCTGTCCCGGGAGCATCGAATGGACAAAAATCGGAAGCCTTTTTCGAAGTGCTTCACTAATGGTGACACCACCTGGTTTCGAAACGATTACATCCACTTCTTCATAAAGTTCGTTCATTTCCGATCTTGATGAAATATACGGTAATGGTTTAATATGAGCTAAATTCCATGTTTTGATCTCATCAAATAGCTTTTTGTTGTTGCCACAAAGTACAAAATAATCAAAGTTGGTTGATTTCTTCAACTCACCAGCTAAATTCAATATCCCGCCCAGGCCACTATTTCCTCCCGAGATTAAAACTTTGGGCCGATCGGTGTTTTTTAAACCACTAGCCTTCTTAGTGATTTCCTCATGCACAGGAATACCAGTCACCATTATACTATGTTTCGGTATTTGATTCTTGCTTAATAGCTTTTCTTTCAATTCTTGACTTGGAATAAAGTGAAAATCAATCCCCTTGCTTCCCCAGACATTATTAATAAAGAAATCCGTATACACGTTGATAATTGGGACACTGCATTTCCCTTTTAATTTTAACTGGCTTAAGAGTTGGGAAGGAAATCCGTGTGTACACACAATTAAGTCAGGATTTTCCTCATCTATCAATTGTTCCATTTTCTTCAAGAATATATGTTGACACCATTTAAATGGACGTTCCTTTTTCGAGTTAACGTAAAAAAGGTTTTTGTAGGCGAGATTATAGGTTTCAGGTGCATAACGAATCCATTTCAAATATCCCGTCGTTATCATTTTTTCTAAAGAATTATTCGTATAACTTAGCAAATCCACTTTTTTCAAAATGACTCCGTTTGTATGTTTATTTAACAAATCCATTAAGGCCTCTGCAACTTGATGATGTCCCGACTGCATGCGGAAGAGAGGTAAAAACAAAACCTTCTTCATATATGTCATCCCCTATAGAAATCATTCTTTTAATCGATGGATACGTACTAAGAAAAAAGTCCATTTGTATGTTCAAGATCTTTTTTCCCCTTACAATATATCACTGATTTTGTTAAAACCTTTCTTTTTAATCAATTTTTAATGATATGTTCATGGTATCATAAGCCCTAGTCCCTAAACTTAATAGCCCGATTAGGAACCAATTATAGTATATTGGTTAATCCAATCGGGACGGTAATTTATTCTTTTTTTTCCTCTTCATATAATTGATAAAAGTATATATCAGTAAAAAGACTAAGAATACGACACCTAAAAGTGGAACATATTCCGGATTTATATGAAAGGCATTACCTATATAATACCCTGCGACTATAAGAGGGACAGTCCAGAGAAACGTGCCTAACATGGAAAAGAGAATAAATTTGAACAGGGGAATGTTATTGATTCCTGCGAAATACGGACTGATTTGTCTTATTCCAGGTAAATAAAATCCAAACACGATCGTTTTTTTTGTATTATTCATATACTTTTTCTGTACTTTCTCCCAGCGATCATTGGTAATGCCCACGTATTTCCCATATTTTTTTATAAATGGATACCCAACGTATTTCCCACATACATAAGCGATAAGCATCCCTATGAAGGCTCCGAGAAATGCACTGAGCACGGCTAAACCAAATGAGAGCTTATTTTGCCCAATCAGGACTCCGATTAGAAATAGAAGAGATTCTTCTGGAGCGGGAATCCCCACAATGCCCATGAATAAAAAAAGAAATATGATAAGATATCCATATAAGTCAATAAAATGCAGGATACTATCTATGTTCATAAAGTCCCCTCGAATCAGTTATAAGTCTTTTAATGTAATAAATTGTGTTCCCTTTTTTATGGTTTCCTCTAGGTAAATTTCCAATACTTCAATCATATATCGCGGTGCTTCTTTATCCGCCCCTAAGGTTTCCCCACAGTCATGGAGCAGGAGAATCGAATTTTCTGTTGAGGTTGTCCGCAATTGATTAAGCAGGTCATTCCTGCAAGTTTCCACTTTCCAATCTCCGAAAATGTCTGACCACATGATCACTTTATATTTCTTGCTGGCTATTTTCGTAAAAATATTAAAATGGCCCCATGGAGGCCTATAAAAAGTGACTTTTTCATGCGTACATTCCATTATCGCCTTTTCCGTCATACTCAACTGTTTCGATAACTGAAAGGGCGAGAGGATCCAGCTTGAAATATGATCAAAATGATGGATTCCAATTGTATGTCCCTCTTCATGCATTCGTTTAATGATATCAGGGTTATTTTTCACTTTACTGCCCACAACAAAAAACGAACCCTTTATCTCGTACTTTTTTAAAAGATCAAGTAATTGTGTAGTATATTCAGGGTTAGGGCCATCATCAAAAGTAAGGGCTATCCCATTATTCCTCTTGTTTTTTTTGGTAATTCCCAGTCTGCATACACGAATAATTACAGTAGGGAAAATCGAATAAATTAGAAATAACAATACTATGATACTCAGACTAATTATCCCTATATGTGTCACTCACAGAACACCTCATTCTTGTATTTAGCAGCAAATTACCTTTTCGGTAAGGATAATACCACCTCTGTTCCTATTCCGTCGATACTGGCCACTTTAATTTCCCCATTATGTTGATTCATTATGTTTTTGGCTATCGATAAACCTAGCCCTGTTCCGCCTGTCTCCCGGCTTCTAGCCTTATCCACCCGGTAAAAGCGTTCGAAGATATTTTCCATTTCATGCTCAGGAATACCAATCCCATAATCTTTTACCCGAATGACCGTAGAATATGACTGATCCTCTACATACACATCAATTTTGTCTGTACTATATTTGATTGCGTTATCTAAAAGGATAATAATCACCTGTTTTATCTTCAATTCATCTGCTGTAATCATAATGGTATCTTCTTGATAATGAAAATTTATTTCTCGCCCATAGACCTCTTTGAATTGTTTAAACACGTTCGCGCATAAAGTTATTATATTCACTGATTTAATATCTAAAGAATTTTCCATTTCCGTATCGGCTAATTCCAGCAGCCTTTCCGTCATTTTCTGTATTCGGGTTGCCTCTGAATGAATTACATTTATAACATCCAATGCCTTTTCTTCGCTTTTTATCCGGCGGCGGCGCAAGAGATCGGCATAACTCTTTATTATCGTTAGCGGAGTCTTTATTTCATGTGAAGCATCTGAAATGAATTGCTTCTGTTTTTCCAAATTCACATCCAACCTGTTCATCATCCGATTGAAAGTAACAGCCATTTTTTGCAGTTCATCTTTTGTTTCCTGTTGGATGATGATTTTTTTCGGAATACCGCTTTGTTCAATATCCTCCATCGTATTAATCATATTGGAAATTGGTCTCATAATTACACTCGATAACCACCTGCCGCCTAGCAGCGATAGCCCCGCCCCTAATAGGGTACAAAATGTGAGAATGGAAAGTAATACATCCTTCCCTAATTCCAGACCTAGTAATCTATCTCCAATTTCTAAAGTTCCAACAACTTTACCTTTGGATTGGATAGGAACCCTAACGATTAATATTTGTTCTTCTTTATGCTCTTGTTTAATTGTGCTTCTATGCGATTCTTGTTTAGTAGAAAATTCCCCTTTAAATTTCGTAAGCAAATAATGGTCGCTGGACACTTCGCTACTGATTTTAGAATCAGGTTGAACGATCCTTATAAATGAATGATTCGTCAAATATGTGGTTAATTTTTTGTTTAATTCATGGGGCGTATCATCCATATGTATTTCAGCAATGACATTTTGCGCTTTATGAATTAATATATCCTCTTCCATATTTACAGTAATCTTCATAAACGAAAAAAATACAACAGCATTGACCGCAACCAACACACAGAGTATCCAAGCCGTAGTAATCAGGTTAATTTTTGTTGTAATTTTCATTACTTATTTCTCCCTTACAGTATAACCAATTCCTCTTACCGTCTGAATGATTGTCGGGTCAGAAAAACCTTCTTCCGTTTTCTTTCTTAAATGGCGGATATACACATCGATTACATTTGTCTCCCCTTCATACTCATAACCCCATACATTCATCAGGATATTCTCCCGCGTCACGATTTTGTTTTTATTGGATAGTAAATAAATGAGTAAATCAAATTCCTTTGGGGTTAACGCTATGGAAGAATCCCCCCTCTTAACCTCTCTAGTATCGAGATTAATGAATAAATCTTTTATTGATAAGATCGTTTCCTCTTCTCTCAAAGCATTGGCAGTTATTGAATTATGACGTATAGCTGAACGTATTCTTGCCAATAACTCATCGATTTCAAAGGGCTTCGTTATATAGTCATTGGCCCCTTGATCTAGTCCTGCTACCTTATCCATTGTAATATTGCGAGCTGTTAAGAGGATGATTGGCAGTAATGAGTTCTCATTTCGGATCCTTCTTAAAACTTCAATGCCATTCAGCTCAGGTAACATAACATCTAAAAGTACTAAATCTAATTTTTCTTGTAATGCAGCTTCCAACCCCGACTTGCCGGTATGGGCAAGAAGCACTTCATACCCCTCATATTCGAGTTCTATCTTTAATATCGTCGCTATCTGGATTTCATCTTCTACAACCAGAATACGCTGTTTCATTTAAAACCCTCCTACTTGAGTAGTATATGGCAAGGAGTTCACACCCTCATGTATTGTTTATCGAATTTAGCCAGGAATATTACTTGCATCTTAAACACGAAAAAATTGTCCTCCGCTAAATAATTCAATCCCCTTTATATTTGCTCCAAAGTCCTGTATTTTAATCGTTTCCAATTATTCTTGAAACGCTCTTCCTTCAATTTAGCATTATTTTGCTTTTTATTTCGCTTTTTAATTGATTTTTAATTCTTTTTTCAAGTTGCGTTAAGGTTGAATTGCTATATAGTCTCTAGGGAACAGCAGAACTTGCCAATGAGGTTCAAACAAGAAAAGATCAGGAGGATTCAATAATGAATGATGCAAAAGGTCCCTCCATCGGGCGTCAGATGTTGAACAAGGTTCCTGAAGTCATCATTGGAGACGGCTGCAGACTTCCTGAACGAAAATCTGAACTTGGGCTTGACCAACACCACCTTAATAATGAGTGTTCTTTTGATCATAACTCTTTTCTTTCAATTCAAAGCGAGTAAGTATGTGCCAAGGGTTTACTTGATTAGCGTTGTAGGCACGCTAATTACCGACAATCTGTGGACAATCTGTGGACAATCTCGGGGGCAGTCTGGTGACGACAACTATCATCTTCACAATCGCAATGCTTACGACGTTTGCAGCTTCGTATGCGAGTGAGAAGACGCTGTCCATTCACACTATCTACACATTTAGACGAGAAGCATTCTACTGGTTGGCCATCTTGTTCACTTTCGCCTTGGGTACAGCAGCTGGTGACCTCATAGCAGAAGGTCTCGATATCGGCTAATGGAGGTCTGCACTGTGTTTTCCACCAAAGCACATTTGTGTGACATGTCCGTTTTTGTCAAAGTGTACCGAAAGTAAAGACCATCAAAAAGTAGTGACACGTCATATTTGGCAAGATTATATGGAAGAAGCGGACGTACCTCAACAAAACCAGGTTCAAGATGCTACACAACAGAACAAAGAGCCTTCTTTCAGCGCACCAAAGTATCATATGACGGGCAGTTGGACAAATGATGAATTTTTATAATGATCAATGGCAGCAGCGACATTAAAGGTGCTGACAAGTATATACTGCAAAAAATCCCGAAAAAGGGAATAGAGATAATCATAAAGCATTACAGTTAACCGAATCCACCGGAAATAAGGTAACTGCTATAATCTATAGTGAAGATTCAAATAAGACTTCATTTCTATCGTTAGAAATGAACAAAGAAAAAACTGAAATAACGATAACTATGCAGAATGAAAAACTCGTAACTTACAAAAAAACAGATCTTATTCCAAGCGAATTTAATCCTGAATATGTATGGGGCACTTAAAACCAAAGATAAATGCCCCCCCCCCGAGAACATAGTGAGGATGCCAAAAAAATATAATAAAAATTAAACTCTAAGGCACCTATATTAGGGCTTTTTCTAACCTCTGAAATCAGTTAAAAAATGGCTGTTTTCACATACTATGTTGCTATTTACCAGGTAGTGAGTTGTGGTTGATTTCCCCTCCAGATGCTCGCTTTC